>CANGUP010000014.1 GCA_947457105.1 Flavobacteriaceae bacterium | reverse complement strand
CGTTGGAAGCTATGGCTAAAGGAAAAGTAGTATTTACTGGTGCCGAAAAAGAATTTGAAGACTATTACAATTTATCAGAAAAAGTAGCTGTGAATGCTTTGCCAAATGTCGAAAATCTAGTAACAGAACTATCCTTTTTAATAGAAAATCCAAATGAGATTCAAGCTATTGGAATTCGTGCTAGAGCATTTGTTGAGAAGGAGCATAATTATGTGACAGTTGCTGAAAAATATTTGAAAGCATGGGAGAATTAAAAAAAATAGATGGTTACTTTCTGCTTTTTAACTTCATAGTCATATTTTATTGCTTGGTTTTAGCTCACATTGGATTTGAATTTTGGGATACTGGTTATATTCCTAGTTTTTCATGGAGAATAGTTTATGGCGAAAAAGTTTATGAAGATTTCCTTTACAAAGGACCACCAATTACTTTATACTTTCATGCTTTTTTCATGAAATTTCTTCCAGAAGTTGGACAGTTTTATTGGATTAGAGTATCAAATTATTTGCTATTTGCTTTTCAGGTATTTTTCACTGTAAAAGCATTTGATAATTTTTATGATTTAGCAAAATATAAAATCAATATATGGGCTATAATGATTGTTGGATTTATAATTTCATTATTGAATTTTCCACCTTATCCCTGGCCAACAACCGATGGTTTATTTTTTGCATCTATAGCCTTATATTTTTCTTCAAAACTCGATAAAATAAAGGTATATCATTTGTTTATTATTGCATTTTTTAGCTTTCTATCAGCTCTAACTAAACAATCATTTTATTTAATTCCGTTGTTTTTTATTATTTTTATTACAATTCAAAAAGGAATTCAAAAAGGAATGATTTTATTACTTTTCATTTTATTCTTCATATCACTTTTTCTTTATTGGATTACAACAATAACTACGTTAGATAATTTTCTAAAACAAACCACAGGTCAAACTCACATAAAAGACTTATTTTATGCTGGATTTTTAAATTATTTCTGGATTTATGATAATAAAATCCAAATATATAGCATAATACTTATTGCTACTTTAATCTTATATTATTTTAAATTTAAATATTCTACATTTAGTTTTAAAAAATTGTTTGAAACTATTTCAATTACGCTTTTATTAGTTTCTATTGTTTTATGTTTTTCTAATCAATTTTTAATTGCATCAAGAATAGCTGTAATTTCATGTACCATAGCTTTATCGAATCAAATAAAATTAAGTATTGAAAGTATAAAGTTCCATTTACCTCTATTACTTTTTCTGGGAATTGCTTGGTGCTCTGCAATTAGTATGGGATATGCTTTTCCAATACTATTCTCAACAGGAATTATTGTATCAATTGCTGTTTTATTTCATAATGAATTGCAAAAATTTTCAAAACTAAAAGTTATCATTATTTTTTTTCTTTGTTTGTTTGCATTTTCCTACAATTACAAGCCTTACAGAGAGCAAAACTTATCAAAAATCAATAGTTCATTAAATCAAATCTCTCCAAAATTAAATTATATTTATACTACCGAAAGTAATTTTAAAAAACTCAAAGAATTAAAAGAGTTAAGAGAAAAGTATGGTACAAAAACTATAGTAGCTCCAAACATGGCAATGACTAATTATATTTTTGGTAGTAAAAGCCTTTTTCCTGCAGACTGGATAATTAATACTGAAGTAAATAGAAATTCAAAGCCTTTCATAAACATAGCTTCAAAAAAGGAAAACTATATTTTTATAGAAAAATCATTTATAAATGGTGAAGAATTAATGCCTCACAAGAAAGAAAAATTCAGTATTATTGCTTACTACATTTACAAAAATTTCAATAAAATTGAAGAAACTAATTATTTTATAATTTACAACGGATTAAAAATTAATGAAACAATACCTAAAATTAATTAGAGTTGAACAATATATAAAGAATGCGTTTGTTTTTGCACCGCTTTTTTTTGATAGTCAGTTTCTAAACATAGATAATTTGATCAATGTAACTTTGGCATTTCTTTGCTTTTGTTCCATTTCAAGTAGTGTCTATATTTTTAACGATTATTTTGACATTAATGAAGATAAAAACCATCCTCAAAAACGATTTAGACCTTTAGCTTCAGGAAGTATTAGTATCAACAATGGATTAGTTTTGATGCTAATTTTAATGATTAGTTCCATAATAGTTTCTTATTTGATTTCTGTGGAATTGTTTCTTGTAATCATTTCTTATTTAGCGTTAAATTTTCTTTACTCAAAATGGCTTAAACACATTGCAATACTTGATGTTAATATCATTGCCGTTGGTTTTATACTTCGTATTGTAGCTGGTTCTGTAGTGAGTGATGTAGTTCCATCGATTTGGATTTTACTAATAACTTATTTATTAGCATTATTCTTAGGTATTTCTAAAAGAAGAACCGATGTTGTTCTTGCAGAAAATGGTAATGCTGTTCGTAAAAATATTGAAGGTTATAATCTGGTTTTTATTGATGTCATTTTAGGAATTTTGGCATCCATAATCATTGTTAGCTATATATTCTATTGTATTTCGCCAGAAGTTCAACTACATTATCATTCCAATTTATTGTATGTTTCCATCATTTTTGTTGTTAATGGAATTTTTAGGTATTTGAAATTGGTTTTTGTAGATCAATCAACCTATTCTCCAACTAAAATAGTATTGAATGACCTATTTATTCAATTTACAATTTTGGGTTGGCTACTGCTGATGAGTTATTTATTATATTTCAGAAACTGATATGAAAACATTAGTATTAGTTGACTTTGACAAAACGCTGTATAAAAAAGATAGTTTAATTGAATTTACAAGATGCTACAAAGGAACTTTTCAATTAGCAATTGGTTTATTAGCTCTTTCTCCAATACTTATAAAGTGGAAACTTGGTAAAATTTCTAATGAAACTGCTAAACAAAAATTCATGACTTATTTTTTTAAAAACGAGCATTACAATTTGTTTTTAGAAAAAGGAAAACAATTTTCAAACGAAAATATTCCGAGAAATCTTAACAAAAATATCTGGAAAAAAATTCAGCAGTTTCAAGAGCAAAATGCAGATATTTATATTGTAACTGCCTCTTTTCACGAATGGATTTATGGTTGGACGGAAGAAAATAATTTAAAATTAATTACCACAAAGCTTGAAATTGTAAACAATAAAATTACAGGGAATTTCAAAACAAAAAACTGCTACGGAATTGAAAAAGTAAATCGCATTAAAGAAAAATTAAACTTAGAAAATTATGATAAAATTTTAGTTTTCGGAAATGGAAAAGGAGATTACGAAATGCTTCAGCTAAGCAAATAAACTTTTTCTAAAGTAAATACTCAAAGTGATAAAATAGATTGAATAAGTAAAAGCATGAGCCATTACAACTCCTTCAATTGAAAATTGGGAAACCAAATAAATACTACTAAAATATAATACAAAAAGAGAAAATAGCTCCGAAAAAATGAAAGCTTTAGTAAGTTTCTTAGCATAAAATTGATATCCTAAAATAAAAGATGCTGCTTTGAAAGCATCACCAATTAATTGCCAAAAAAACAATTTAGAAACCGGCAAAAAATCTTTTGTAAATAATAAGTAAATAATAAAATCTCTTAGAAAATAGATTACAATCATTCCTATTATAAAAACTGGTAAAATTCCTTTGTAATAATTCCAAAAAAGTGTTTTGGTTTCTTGATTAGTTTTTGCTGTAGCTAATTTCGGCAAAAAATAAATAGAAATAATTGACGTAATGAACATAAAATAGTAGGAAGACATTCTACTCATCGCTTCCCAAAATCCAGCTTGTTCAATACCTAAATTAGCTATAATGTATTTTCTAATGGCAAGAAAAACCATTGGTCCAAATATGGCTGAAACTAATGCCATCAAAGAATAGGATGATAAATTTTTCAGAAAAGTAAGATTATAGAACTTCAAATCAATAGCTTTTAAAATCTTAATTTCTTTATTAATTGAGAAAAAAGAAACAAAAAACAAGACAGATGGCGTCAAAATAATTGATAACAAAGCACCTTCTGTATTCAATTTCCAAATCAATAAAACAGAAGCAATCAAACCAATTAAGCTTCCAATAATGTTGACATAGATAACTTTTTTATAAGCTCCAAATCCGTTGATTGTAGCTATTAAAAAGATGTTTCCAATATAAAATGGTAAAGCAACTGAAAGTGATTTAAATACAAAAGCATATTGATATTGATTGCCGAAAATTGAAGTATTCAAATATTCTGAAAAGAAAAACAATCCCAAACTAATTAAAAGACAAGTGAATAAAACTGTAATAAAAATGGTAGAAAGTGTTTTCTTAAGTTGATTGTCATCCAATTTATGTTCGGCCACATATTTTACAACTCCATTTTCAAATCCGAGTGTTGCAAAAGCTTCTGTTGTTGTTAGAAAATTTCTCAAATTTCCAACCAAAGCCATTCCACTTGGACCAACAAAAACGGCTATAAATTTAGAAGTAATAAATCCGACAAAAATCTTTATTAAAATACTTATTGCATTCAAAGAAGTGGCTTTGAATAAAGGTTTGGACAGTATTTCTTTGATAAAACTCAATTAGTATTTATTTAAAATTGAAATAACAATACTAACTTCATCATCAGTCATAATTGGACTTATTGGTAAACTCAATACTTCATCGTGAATCTTTTCAGTAATTGGAAATAATAAATTATTCCATTCAGGAAAAGCCTTTTGTTTGTGTGGCGGAATTGGATAATGAATTACCGTTTCAATTCCATTTTCTAGTAAATAATCTTTCAAATCATTACGATTATCAGTTCGAACAACAAACAAATGAAATACATGATTACTAGAAAAATCCCAAGTTGGCAAAACTATTTTATCGTTTTTAATTTCAGACAAATAACGTTTGGCAATACTTCTTCTTTTATCGTTATCTGCGTCTAAACATGGTAGTTTTAGATTTAAAAAAGCCGCTTGAAGTTCGTCTAATCTTGAATTTATTCCAACAAATTCATTGTGGTATTTCTTTTCTGAACCATAATTTCGCAATGAAAATAGTACTTTAGCTAATTCATCATCATTGGTTGTAATTGCACCACCATCTCCAAGCGCACCAAGATTTTTACCTGGATAAAAACTATACGCAGAAGCATTTCGAGTTTCGGGTTGCGGATTTCGGGTTGCTGAAAACTGCGAGTGATTACTGAATACTGAATGTTTTGCTCCGTGCGATTGAGCTGCATCTTCAATTACAAGCAAATTATACTTACTTGAGATGGCATTTATAGCATCCATTTCACACAATTGACCATACAAATGAACTAACAAAATTGCTTTAGTTTTAGATGTGATTTTTTCTTCAATTAAATCTGGATTGATATTGTAAGTTTCCAATTTTGGCTCTACTAAAACTGGAACTAAATCTGCTTGTAAAATGGCTAAAATGCTAGCAATATAGGTATTTGCTGGGACGATAACTTCATCACCTTTTTGTAACTTTCCAAGTTGAATGTAGGCTTTAAAAATCAGTACCAAAGCATCCAATCCATTACCCACTCCAATGCAATATTTTGTTCCGCAATAATTAGCAAAATTAGTTTCGAATGATTTTACTTCGTCACCCAAAATAAACCATCCTTTATCTAAAACCAACTTCATTTTTTCTTGAAATTGCTTTTGATAACTTAAATTTAATTGCTGTAAATCGAGAAATTTTATCATATCAAAACCGATTCTAGCAATGAATAATTCTTTGTTTGAACTTCATAAAAATTTTGAATTATCGTTTTGGCGCCAAAACTTTCTTTCCAAAATAACAAGCCTTCATTTATTTTTGTCCCTTGCTCTTCATTGGAATTATTAAAATCAAAAAAATGCTTGTCTTTATAAACTTCTGTAATTAAATGATGGTATAAATAATCTAAACTTCCCAATTCATTCTTATCCGAATTTCCAGAAACATACTGTGGATGTGCAACTTTATCAGTACAAAAAACAGTTGTTCCAGCTACAATTTTATCCTTATCATAAACATTAAAATGACGAATATTATTTGGGAATCGTTTTTGCAATAAAGTGATTTCTTCAACAGAATGAACTGGTTTTACTTGATGCTTTTTATCTAAATTTGGAATCAAAATTTCGTTCCAAAATAACTCAAAATTCAATTCTTCTTTTATAATTAAATTATTTTTTTTGCCTCTACGGATACTTTCTTTTCTAGTTTTTGTAATAGAATAAGGTTTTGTCAAATCGATTACAGAAAGTGAATCCCTCCTATTTAATTTTGCTTGTGTGATAAACAAACAATATTCTAATTCATCTGAAAAATAATCTAAATAGAAATTTGGTATAGTTTTAATAATCAATTTCTCAATTGAATTTTCATTCAAAAAATGTAAAACACCTTTGAAAATTGAAATAACTGAACTTAATTTAGCTTTAGAATTTAAAACCAATCCACCATAAGTCAAACCTTGATGCGAATAAACTGTATTTTCATTCTTATTGACTGGCAAAACTGCAACCAATTTATCTTCATCAAAAATCATCAATGAATAATCATGAAATCGATCTGAATGATATTCCATGAAGTCTCTATTGAATAGAAAAGTAGCATTCTTGGCAATACTTATAAAAGTATTCCATTGATCAAAATCTGTTGAATTATATAATCGAATTTGGTAGTGTTTCACAACTAAAATTAAAACTTTGGAAAATTACACAATTATTTAATATTAAAACGAATTTCAAAAATAGTTATAATTAAAAATAATTGACTAATTTAGGCATCATAATTACTATAATTCTGTGGATCTAAAACTTCATTATCTTACTTTTAGTATATTATTACTTTCTTTTTGCAACTGTTTTGGGCAAAATGTAACCTTATACAATCAATTTAACGGACGATACAACTTTACTTTCATAGGAAATACCATGAACTTAGGTGAAAACAACATCACTTTCGGTTGCGAAAATTTACTTTTAACTTCATCAGACGCTACTTTAAATTTAAATTCTAATCAGATAATAGAAAGTGCTTATTTGTATTGGGCAGGCTCTGGAACTGGAGATTTTAATGTGAAATTAAATGCTGTTGACATCATAGCTCAACGAACTTTTTCTAATATTTCAATAAGTTCAGGCCTTCCCTACTTTAGCGCTTTTAAAGATATTACAAGTCAAGTCATCGCTACAGGAAACGGAACCTATACACTTTCAGATTTAGATATTTCACAAACACTTATAAACGAACAAGGATATTGCAATAACAGAACCAATTTTGCTGGTTGGGCGATAGTTATAGTTTACAAGGAAAATAGTTTGCCTTTGAATCAAATTAATATTTATGATGGTTTACAAAGTATTCCCAATGCTTTGAATATTACTTTAAACAGTTTGAATGTAATTGATAATAACAATGCACAAATTGGCTTTATTGCTTGGGAAGGAGATAGTACATTAGCCGTAAATGAAACCCTCAGAATTAACGGAAATACGCTTAGTAATCCGCCATTAAATCCTGCGAATAATGCCTTCAATAGCACCAACAGTATTACTGGAAGCACTACGCTTTACAATATGGATTTGGATATTTATAACATTCAAAACAACATAAACATTGGAGATTCCTCAGCATTAATTCAACTAACATCGGGACAAGATGTTGTTTTGATAAACGTTGTAGTTACAAAACTTAATAGTCAATTACCAGATGCGACGATTGTTATAGATTCTATTAATCAATCTTGCAGCTCGAAAATTTACACCATAAATTATATTGTGTCAAATCTTAATTGCACCAATCCACTTCCTGCTGCAACACCTATTGCAATTTATGCAAATGGAATTCTTGTTGGACAAACGCAAACACAAAATAGCATTCCAATTGACGGAAGTGAAAACGGACAAATTACCATCACAATACCAAACACTGTTCCAACAGATTTCACATTAACTTTCGTAGTTGATGACAACGGAACTGGCAACGGGATAGTAACCGAAATACTCGAAAACAATAATACTTTTTCGGAAACAATTTCTAGTTGGTTGCCACCAAACTTTAACCCTCTTGAGCCTTTAATCTCTTGTAACGAAGGATTTACTATTGGTACTTTCAATTTTTCAAATTATGCCAATCTAGTTCTAAACAATTCAACTGATACTTTTATTGATTTTTTTGAAACAGAAGCTGATGCAGCAAACAATAGTAATGCAATTGCAAATACTTCAAATTATGTTTCAACTTCAACTCCAAAGAAAATCTTTATAAGAATAGAAAATGAACATTGTTTCTCAATTACCTCATTTGATTTAACTACAAAAAATTGTCCTCCAACTATCTACAATTATGTTTCTTCCAATAACGATGGTTATAATGATACTTTTTTTATAGAAGGATTAAGGAACATTTTTGTGAATTTTGAATTAGAAATCTACAATCGTTGGGGAAGGCTAATTTGGAAAGGAACCAATCAATCAGAAGATTGGAATGGTGAAATCACTATTGGACAAACCATAAGTTCCTCATTAGCTTTAAAAGGAACTTACTTTTATATTTTAAACTTAAATGATGCTGATTACCCAAAACCTTTTGTGGGTTGGTTGTATTTTACTAAATAATCATAAGTAAATTTTAAGATGGAATATTTTAAAATTCTCTGTAACTTCGCACAATAAACAAGTTATTTCATTTGAAACAAATCACTTCCATACAAAATCCGTTAATTAAATCTTTAGTCTTATTACAAGAAAAAGCTAAAGCTAGAAAAGAATCAGGCACTTTCTTAATTGAAGGAAAACGTGAAATTGAGCTTGCTACTAAAGGTAATTATCAACTTGAAACTATTTTATTTCTTCCTGAATTAATTACAGAAAATGAAATCAATAAACTTGTTAAAAGTAAAGTTGAACTGATTGAAATTACCAAAGAAGTATATCAAAAATTAGCCTACAGAGATACAACTGAAGGTATTTTAGCGATTGCAAAAACAAAAACTTTATCGCTAAACTATTTAAAATTACCAGAAAATGCTTTGATTTTAGTGATGGAATCAATTGAAAAGCCAGGAAATATTGGTGCTATGCTCCGCACTTGTGATGCTGCCAATATTGATGCCGTGATTATCGCCAATCCAAAGACCGATTTGTACAATCCAAACATTGTACGTTCAAGTGTAGGATGTCTTTTTACCAATCAAATTGCCACAGATACTACCGAAAATGTAATACAATTTTTAAAAGACAAAAAAATTGCTATATTTAGTGCCACATTACAGAACTCCAACTTCTACCATACTCAAGATTATACTACAGCTAGTGCATTGGTTGTAGGTACAGAAGCGACTGGCTTAACACAAGCTTGGCGCGATAATGCTACCCAAAACATCATCATTCCGATGCAAGGCGAAATCGATTCTATGAATGTCTCTGTAGCTTCAGCTATTTTATTATTTGAAGCCAAAAGACAAAGAGGATTTTGATTTTCAATTTAAATTTATACCATGAGAAAACTATTTTTTACTGCATTTTCAACTATTACATGCGCTTTATCGTTTGCACAAATTTCTGAATCTAAATTAGATGATGTTGTAAACAGAACTATGAAAACCTTTAACGTTCCTGGAATTGCTGTTGCAATTGTAAAAGACGGAAAAGTAGTTATCTCAAAAGGTTATGGTGTTGCTAATATAAATACACAAAAGAAAGTAGACGGAAATACCCTTTTCGGAATTGCCTCCAATAGCAAAGCATTTACATCAGCAGCATTAGCAATGCTTGTAGATGAAAAAAAACTTAATTGGGACGATAAAGTCATCAAATACATTCCTGAATTTAAAATGTATAATGATTTTGTTACAAACGAATTCACAATAAGAGATTTATTAACCCACAGAAGTGGATTAGGATTAGGCGCTGGTGATTTAATGATTTGGCCAGATGGACATGATTTTACCCCAAAGGACATTATCAAAAATATTCAATATTTAAAACCAGTTTCTTCTTTTAGAGCACAATACGATTATGATAATTTACTTTACGTAATTGCTGGAGAAGTTATTGAACGAGTTTCAGGAACATCATGGTGCGAACTTGTAGAAACACGTATCATGAAGCCTCTACAAATGAACAATAGTGCTGCTTCTTGGAACAGACTAAAAGACACCACAAATACTATCGTTCCTCACGTACCAACTAATGGCAAATTAGAAATTATCAAGCGATATACCAATCCGATTTTTGATGCTGCTGCTGGGATTTATACCAGTACAAACGACCTAAGTAAATGGGTTATTGCTCAACTTAACAAAGGAAAATACGATTCAACCAATCAATTATTTAGTCAAGATGTTCATAAAGAAATGTGGACACCACAAACGATTCTTCCAATTAATGGGATGAAACCATACAGTTGCAACTTCAAAGCTTATGGATTAGGTTGGCAATTATCTGATATCAACGGACATTTACAAGTATCTCACACTGGAGGATTGGACGGAATTGTTACGCAAACCATCATGTTTCCAAACATCCAACTTGGTATTATTGTATTAACTAACCAACAATCTGGAGCTGCTTTTAATGCAATTTCAAATACAATTAAAGACAGTTATTTGGGTCTGAAAAATCCTGATCATGTAATTAAGCTAAGTGAGGAACGCAAAAACAGAGAAGAAAACGCAGATAAAATTACAGATGAAGTTTGGAAAACTGTAAATCAAAATAACATTACTCGTGTAAAAATTGATTTTACAAAATATATCGGAACATATAATGACAACTGGTTTGGAGAAGTTTATATTTATGTAAAAAATGGAATCTTAAATTTTAAATCCAAACGTTCACCAAGACTTTCAGGAACTATTTTATTTTACAAAGACCAAAACTTTGTTGTGAGATGGAACAATAGAAGTTTTAATGCAGACGCTCATATTTTCTTCGAACTTGATGCAGATGGAAAAGCTGTAAAATTTAAAATGAAAGCGATATCTCCACTTACTGATTTTAGTTATGATTTTCATGATTTAGACTTTTCAAGAAAAGATAACTAAATCCAAAATTTTTACACTAAACTTGTAAAGTATTCAAATCCAAATTCTGAAAAAATATCGGAATTTGGATTTTTTTATTGCAATTTCAATAATATTTCTTATTTTTAGCTAATTGAAGAATTTGCTATGACAGAGATCGATTTAGAAGAAGAAAAAAAAGCATTAGCTCGCGAATATAAAGAGTTACTTCGTATTAGTTATCAAACACTTACGCCTGAAGACAAGAAACTCATTCGTAAAGCATTTGATGTAGCTGTTGATGCACACAAAGACCAACGCAGAAAATCTGGTGAAGCTTATATCTTTCACCCTATTGGTGTTGCCAAAATTGTAGCTTCTGAAATCGGACTCGGACCAACAAGTATAGCTGCAGCTTTAATGCATGATGTTGTTGAAGATACCGAAATTACAGTAGAAGACATTGAAAAAATGTTTAATCCAAAAATCGCACAAATTGTAGCTGGTTTAACCAAAATATCTCAAGTAAAGAAAGACTTAAACATCTCAATGCAAGCTGAAAACTTTCGTAAAATGTTGCTTACATTGAATGATGATGTTCGAGTAATTCTTATCAAAATTGCCGATAGATTGCACAATATGCAAACTATGGATTCAATGCCCGATTACAAACAAATCAAAATTGCTTCGGAAACATTATACATCTACGCACCTCTTGCCCATCGTTTAGGGCTTTATAACATCAAAACCAAATTGGAAGATTTAGGTTTAAAATATACTGAACCTGCTGTTTATAATGATATTGTAAGCAAGATAAAAGAAACTAAAGAAGAACAAGATGAATATATCAAATTGGTTTCTGATGTATTAAAAAAATCTCTTAACGAAGAAGGTGTTGAATACACAATGAAAGGTCGTCCTAAGTCTATATATTCTATTCGCCGTAAAATGTTGGCGCAAAATGTCAGCTTTGATGAAGTTTATGACAAATTTGCTTTGCGAATCATATACAAATCTAATGCTCACGACGAAAAATTCTTGGCTTGGAAAATTTATTCCATCATTACCGATCATTATCGTCCAAGTCCAAGTCGCTTACGTGATTGGATATCATCACCAAAATCATCTGGCTATGAAGCACTTCACATTACTGTAATGGGACCAAAAGGTCGCTGGGTAGAAATTCAAGTGCGAAGTGAACGAATGGATGAAATTGCAGAAAAAGGATACGCAGCGCATTACAAATACAAACAAGGTGCAACCGAAGAAAATGGTTTGGATGTTTGGTTAAACCTACTAAAAGAAGCACTAGAAAACTCTGAAACCAATGCAGTTGATTTTGTAGAGGATTTCAAAATGAACCTCTATGCTAAAGAAATCTTTGTCTTTACACCCAAAGGTGAAATTAAATCATTACCAAAAGGTGCTACTTCATTAGATTTTGCCTTCAGTATCCACTCCGAAATTGGAATTAAAACTAGAGGAACTCGTGTTAATGGAAAATTAGTACAACTAAACCACGAATTAAAAAGTGGAGACCAAATTGAAGTGATAACATCAGTCAATCAAAAACCTACAATGCATTGGCTAGAATATGTTACCACCTCTAGAGCTAAAAATAAAATTAGAAGTGTTCTTAATGAAGACACCAAGAAAATAGCCGAAGAAGGAAAAGAACTTCTAACAAGAAAATTAAAACATTTAAAAATTACTTTAAATGAAACTGTTGTAAATGAATTGGTAAACTTTTTCAAACTAAAAACAAGTTTAGATTTATTTTATCGTGTTGGTATTGGAGCTATTGAAAATCAACAATTAAAAGATTTTGCTGCTCAAAAAAGCAATACGTTAATCAATTTCTTTAAAAATAAAATCAAACGTTCACCAAATTCTAATGTTGAAGACATAAGTAGACAAGAATTAACCAGTAATTATGATTTATTGGTTTTTGGAAAAGAACAAGACCGATTAGATTACAAATTATCAAGTTGTTGTAATCCAATTCCTGGTGATGAAGTATTTGGATTTGTAACCATTAATGAAGGTATAAAAGTGCATAAAAAAGATTGTCCAAATGCAATTGCACTACAATCTAACTATGCTTACAGAATTATGATTGCCAAATGGATTGACTCTTCACAACAAGAATTTAAAGCCGTATTGAAAATTACCGGTATGGATACTTTAGGATTGACTAATGAACTTACAAAAGTAATTTCAAATCAAATGCACGTGAATATTCAAAGCATTTCCTTGAGTGGTGAAGCAGGAATTTTCAATGGACAAGTGACTGTAGTTGTACAAAATAATACCATCTTGAAAAAACTTATTGATAACATTAAAAAAATTGATGGTATCGAAAAAGTTTCAAGGGTTTACAAGAACTAACAAGATTATCAACAACTAGTTTATAACTTTTAAACTCATAAAGTTTCATACTTATAAACTATAATTTATCTTTGCGCATTATGACACAAATAGCATCAGATAACACAAAAAATCAAGAAACAGTGAAGAACGTTTTTACTGCTTATCTTGAAAACAAAGGACACCGTAAAACGCCTGAACGCTACGCTATTCTTCAAGAAATTTATAATAGTCAAGAACATTTTGATATAGAAAATTTGTATATCAAAATGAAAAATAAAAACTATCGTGTTTCAAGAGCAACGCTTTACAACACCATCGAATTACTTTTAGATTGTGGCTTGGTTAGAAAACACCAATTTGGTCAAAATCAAGCGCATTATGAAAAGTCTTATTTTGATAAACAACACGATCATATTATTATGACCGATTCTGGTGAAGTAATTGAGTTTTGTGACCCAAGGATTCAAACTATTAAAAAAACTATGGAAGAAATTTTTGGCATCGAAATCACTAATCACTCTTTATATTTTTACGCAACTAAAAAATAATCGTAAAGACAAGGAATTGCCTTGTCTCAACTAACAATAAACAACAACACAATGACCGTAGATTTACTACTCGGATTACAATGGGGTGACGAAGGAAAAGGAAAAATCGTTGACGTACTTACCTCAAAATACGATATTATTGCTCGTTTTCAAGGTGGCCCAAATGCAGGACATACTTTAGAATTTGATGGAATTAAACACGTTTTGAGAACCATTCCTTCTGGAATTTTTCATGATAACAATATCAATATTATTGGAAATGGTGTCGTAATCGATCCTGTCGTTTTCAAAAGTGAAATCGATGGTTTAGCAAAATTCAATTTGGACATCAAATCTAAATTAATCATTTCTAGAAAAGCACATTTAATTCTTCCAACACACCGATTACTTGACGCCGCTTCTGAAGCTTCAAAAGGTAAAGCTAAAATTGGTTCTACTTTAAAAGGAATTGGACCAACTTATATGGACAAAACTGGTAGAAACGGAATTCGTGTTGGTGATATCGAATTAGAAGATTTTAAAGAACGTTACAGAGCTTTAGCAGACAAACACGAAGCCATGATTGCTTTCTACAATGTTGATATTCAATACAATTTACCTGAATTAGAAAAAGAATTCTTTGATGCCATAAAGGATTTACAAAAACTTACATTCATTGATAGTGAAGAATATTTGGCACAAGCACAAAAAGCAGGAAAATCAATTCTTTGCGAAGGTGCACAAGGTTCATTGTTAGATGTAGATTTTGGAACGTATCCATTTGTAACATCATCAAATACAACTGCTGCTGGAGCTTGTACTGGTTTAGGAATTGCACCAAATAAAATCAAAGAAGTTTACGGAATTTTCAAAGCTTACACTACTCGTGTTGGTTCAGGACCATTTCCTACAGAAGATTTTGGCGATGCGGGTGATGTTATGGCAAAAGTTGGAAACGAATTTGGCTCAGTAACTGGAAGAAAAAGACGTTGCGGTTGGTTGGATTTAGTTGCCTTGAAATATGCAATTCAAGTGAATGGTGTAACGCAATTAATGATGATGAAAGGCGATGTTTTATCAGGATTTGAAACTTTGAAAGTTGCTACAGCTTACAACTACAAAGGAGAAGTTATCCAACATTTACCTTACAACATCGAAGAAGAAAACGTAACACCAATTTACACCGAATTCAAAGGATGGCAAGCCGATTTAACAGGTTTAACCACTTTTGAAAGCCTACCAAAAGAACTCAAAGACTACATCGAATTCATAGAAAAAGAAGTAGAAGTACCAATAAAAATAGTTTCTGTTGGACCAGATAGAAAACAGACAATTTTGAAGTAATAAATAGAAATCCCAAATTTTAAGTTTGGGATTTTTTTATGTAAACAAAAAACAAGCTACATACTTTACTGAGTATTTATTATTAAAAAATAGTATATTTGAAATACAAATAACCAATTTAAGGCATTAAGTAGTAAGTTGGGATAGATTTGTATCATTTATAGTCGTTATCTTCAAGTTGGCAGTAATTTTACCAAAAAAAAACTAAAATGAAGAAATATCTTTCAATTACATTACTACTATTTATTATTAATTTAAGCTTTTCTCAAGCAAAAAAGAAAATTTTTTATAACGATAATTTTGAAGAAGTAACTGAATCAAATTTTTATAAACAGAAAAATTATGAAAGAAATTTAGATTTATATTTTGAAAACGATACTCTTATAACATCATTATTAATTAAAAGAAAAAACTACGGACAGCTTAATGATAGCATTTTTAAAAAATTCCAAAAAAATCTATTACCAAATAAAGAACTAATTTATGAAATAATTGTAATTATTTATTATCCCGGAAAAGATAATTGTAATAGAGTGGATAGATCTTCTAGATGGAATATTTTTGATAATGATTATTTAAAAAAACTTAATAAAATTACTAAATTCAATCATTTTTGGATATATAAAGATGATGAAAATTTAAAATATTATCATCCAAGACAAGTAAAATGGGAAAAAGATAATAATCAATTTATTGAAAAAACATTTTTTGAATTACATTATCCGTGTTTTAGTGCTGTAGTCATTGATAAAAATGGAAAATATATATCATACTTTGGTGAATTTGGAAAGTCAACTATATGGGAACTAACTACTGAACTAATTAATAAAAAATAAGAGAAATAACTACTTCCAGATAGCGAATTTGCAATTCGTGCTAACAAAAAAATTTAGTATAGATTTGTATCGTTTATGGTGGTTATCTTCAAGTTACTAATCATTAATTACCCCGATACCGAAAAAGATATGATTCCAGAAATGATTCAATTAATACTGACAGCAATTTGTTTAATTGTAATTGGAATTGCCATTCATTATTTTAAATTTAGAAAGAAGGGTAATCCAAAAGTTGGAATAAAAAGAGACAACTTATCTGAGTACTTTAATGATTATTGGGAATTTAAATTATATTGGGGATCAATTAGCTTTATTGTTTTGGGTGTTTTTATTTTGCTGACTATTGGAATTCTTGAATTATTTTTTAATTAGTAAATATTAAATGAATTTTACTCAAAACTGAAACTCTAATATTTCATTCTATATTTGATTGTGTTTGTAACAAAATCATTCAACCTCAATTTTATCTATAAGTAATTCAAAATTTTCATTTCTCTTATTGCCTATTAGAAATGCTATTTCTTCTAAGCTTTGACCATCATAATTAGGAAGTTGAAGAGTTCTTCCTCTAAAAGAAGCATATAATTTATTTACAGGAATTTCTATTGTTTCCCATTCCGTTGAAGTTTGAAATTCGTAGATGTATGAATAATAATCACTCTCACTTTTCTTAACTCTAAACTGGTATTTTTTCCCGTCACCTTTCAAACGGATTTTAAAAACACTTTTATCTGTTAGCTTTATTGGATTAAAAAAATGACGTACCGAACAAAATCCACCATTATTGTCGGTAGAAACTGTTCCTTTGAAGGTTCCATTTCCATTAGCGTCAACAAAGAAATCACTTGAGGAAACGCCACCCATGACGCCATCATCAACAACTTTCCAACTAGATAAGTTGCTGCCTTTTGAAAAATCAAATAATAAAATCGGATTTAATAATATTGAAAACAGTAGGATGATTTGCATTGATAGTTGTTTTAGTAAACAAACTTAATCAACACATTTTATCTCAACTAAATTTTAACAATTTAAATTAGATAAATAACAATTGTTTAAGAGAACGTTATATCAACTACAGCTTCAAAATAAAACTCTCGCTACCTTTCAAACTTATCTTTACAATTCCTTCTCCATTGGTTACTTTTAAAGTATGAGCAACACCATAAAGTTGTTCTGTTAACAAATACGTTCCATCTTTAAGTTTCCATTCCTTAATAACATCGGCTGGAATTTTTAAATCAAACATTTCGATGGTGTTTGGCGATAAATTGGAAACAATAATCAGTTTTTCATTAGCCGACCAGCGTACAAATGAATATACATTTTGACCATAAGTCGAAGATCCTTGTCTATTCACAGACTGAATTTCTTGAAATTTACCCATCAACGCCTCACTTTTAATAGTGAAATTTAATAAACGTTTGTAAAAATCTCTCAGTTCTTTTTCGCTTTTAGACAATTGTCCACCATCAAATTTACCATTATTCATCCATCGTTGGTGATTAGAAACGCCTACATAATCAAAAATTGAAGTTCTAGAACGTCTGCCAAAACCAGCATCTTCATTCCCTGCCTCACCTACTTCTTGTCCGAAATAAACCATTGTAGGCGAAGAACTCAAAGTAGTAGAAATCACCATTAAAGGTTTTCCTTTTTCACCGCTTCCAGCAAATTCTGGACTTGCCAATCGTTGTTCGTCATGGTTATCAAGGAAATGCAACATATGATGCTCAATATCTCTCATTCTGTTTTGAATATCAGTCAATCCATCAGGAGTTGTTTTTCCGTGAATAACGGCTTTTAAATGATCGTAAGTCTCGACTTTATCATACAAATAATCCATTTTTCCTAAGAAAATATAATTTCTATATTCATTCGGATTGTAAACTTCTGCCAATAAAAAAGCATTCGGATTTTTCATTTTAATGGACGAATTCATATAACTCCAAAACTCATAAGGAACCATTTCAGCCATATCATAACGGAAACCGTCTACACCTTTTGCTGTCCAATACAATGCAATGTCTCTAAATTTTATCCATGAACTTGGAACGTCTTTATCTGTCCAAAAATCAAAATGCTCTTTATAAGATTTCTTTTCAAAACCATTTGGAAGTTCAGGAAAATCTTTAGAACCGTCTGGACGAATTCCATAATTTACTTTTACCGTTTCATACCAATCGTTGATGTCTGGTTTTGCCAAACGCGAACCGTTTCCAGTCCATTTCGCAGGATATTCTTCAAACTTACCATCAATCAACGGATTGCTTTCTCCATTCAAAGGACGATAATCATCTGATGTTGGCACTTCAAATCGTTGCTCCGGAATGTAGTAAAAGTTATTATTTCTATCATATTCAACCGATATATTGTCTTCAGCACCAAAGTCTTTTACTCCTTTTGGATTATTTTTTCCTTCATATTTTCTAGCAATATGATTAGGAACAATATCAATCAATAGTTTCAAACCATTTTTATGCGTACGAGCAATTAAAGCTTCAAATTCTTGCAAACGATTCGCTGGATTAACAGCCAAATCTGGGTTTACATTATAATAATCTTTTACAGCATAAGGCGAACCAGCTCTACCTTTCACTACTTCTGGGTCATCATTTGAAATTCCAATATTGGTATAATCTCTCACCAAAGCATGATGTGGAACTCCAGTGTACCAAATGTGTGTAACTCCAAGATTTTTAATTTCTTGCAAAGCTTTGTCAGTAAAGTCGTTAAACTTCCCTACTCCATTTTCTTCTATTGTTCCCCAAGGTTTATTGGTAGTATTTGTATTTCCAAACAATCTTGTAAAAACCTGATATACAACTTTCTTCTTCTCTGATGGAGTCACTTTCTTCTTATCAACAATGGTAACTTTTTTATTTTTGGCGGTTGGTATACTTTTTTTATTTTGAGCATTGACAGTTAGTGATAATCCAATCAAAGCAAGCAATAAGAATTTCTTCATAATGAGTTCTATTTATGATAACATGATTCAACAAATATAAAAATTTGAAAATCATTTCAAACTACTAATAAAAAAATCTTAATAAACATTTGTGCTGATTCTAATTTCATAAATTTGCCAAAGAAAAAATAGTCAAAAAAAAATTGACTTTATACCAATATTAAATTGAAAGATTTTTTAAAATACCAAGCTCAAACATCACCTTATCCATTGGGAATGGAGGTTTCGTATGCAATTGGTTCTTATATTTACGATACTAACAATAAAAAATATTTAGATTTTGTTGCTGGCGTTTCGGCTTGCTCACTTGGACATCAACATCCAAGAGTGAATCAAGCCATTAAAGATCAATTGGATAAATATTCGCATGTGATGGTTTATGGAGAATATTCTCAAAGTCCAGCGGTGCAATATTGCAAATTATTGGTTGAAAATTTACCTAAAGAACTCAATAAAGTTTATTTAGTAAATTCGGGAACTGAAGCTTGTGAAGGTGCCTTAAAACTCGTTAGACGGGTGACAGGAAGAAGTCAATTGATTTCGTGTCATAATGCTTATCACGGAAATACGATGGGTTCGATGAGCGTTATGGGATTTGAAGAACGCAAACAGGTTTTTAGACCTTTAATTCCTGATGTTGATTTCATCACCTTTAATAATGAAGACGATTTACAAAAAATAACAACCAAAACTGCTGGAATTATTCTAGAAAGTATTCAAGGTGGAGCTGGTTTTATCCAACCTCAGAATGACTTTTTGACTAAAGTTAAAAAACGTTGCGAAGAAGTTGGAGCTTTAATGATTGTGGATGAAATCCAACCTGGTTTTGGAAGAACTGGAAAATTGTTTGGATTTGAAAATTACAATATCGTTCCAGATGTAGTCATTATCGGAAAAGGGATGGCTGGTGGAATGCCTGTTGGAGGTTTCATTGCCAACGAAAAACACATGGATTTATTAAGTCACGAACCTAAATTAGGACATATTACAACTTTTGGCGGACATCCTGTGATTGCTGCCGCTTGTTTGGCAACACTACAAGAAGTTTTAGAAAAAGACTACGCCAAACAATCTTTAGAAAAAGAAAAACTTTTTAGAACACTTTTGGTACATCCTTTGATACAAGAAGTTAGAGGAAAAGGATTGATGTTAGCCGCAATGACATCTGATGAAGAAATAACAAATCAGGTAATTTTGCGTTGTCAAGACAGAGGATTGATTCTATTTTGGTTATTATTTGAAGGAAAAGCCATCCGAATTACGCCACCATTAACGATTTCTGAAGAAGAAATTAGAGAAGGTTGCCAAATTATTTTGGAAGTTATGGATGAAGTTTTAAAAAGTTTATAGTTATTAGTTTATGGTTAGTTATTAATTACCAACAATAATCCATTAACATCAAACTTAAATGTTAATTAAATTGTTCAAAACAAAAATCTGTTTTCCTTAAATAACGACATTAGTTAACTACTTTTATTAAGGATAATTTTAAACAAAAAGCTATGCATTTGGATCACGACGAAGAAGACTACAATCTATCCTTATCGAAGTTTGAATCCATGTTGAAAACCAATAAAGTTTTCTTTTTTGATTCAGAAGAATTTGAAGAAATTATTCTTCATTATCTTGATATGGGCAAAGCTAATTTAGCTAAAAAAGCTTTAAAATTAGGACTTGAACAACATCCTAAATCGACTGGTTTAAAGCTAGTTCAAGTAGAAATGTTGGTGTATGATGACAAACTCGAAATAGCTGAAAAAATGCTTAACGAATTGTATGCCATAGAGCCAACTAATGAAGAGATTTTTATCCAAAAAGCTAATATTTATTCTAAAAGAGACAACCACGTAAAAGCGGTTGAACTTCTTCAAGAAGCATTAAAATATACCGAAGATTTAGCCGATGTTTATAACCTTATTGGGATGGAATATCTGTTTATGGACAATCTTGAAAAGGCAAAAGAGAATTTCAAAAGTTGTTTAGAAGTAGATATTGAAGACCAATCGGCACTTTATAATGTGGTTTATTGCTACGAATTTTTAGACCAAAATGCAGAAGCAATTGAATATATTAAAACCTACATTGATAGAAATCCGTATTCAGAAATTGCTTGGCATCAACAAGGACGTTTGTATTACGGATTGAAAGATTATGTAAATGCCGTGCGTGCTTTTGAATATGCTACCTATATTGACGAAGAATTTATGGGTGCTTTCATGGAAAATGGAAAAGCTCTAGAACGTCTAAAACGTTATGAAGACGCTATTGAAAACTACCAAAGGACTATCGATTTAGACGACCCAACTTCGTATGCTTTATTACGTATTGGAAAATGTCACGAAAAATTAGGCAATAAAGCGGAAGCGTTAAAATATTTCAATAAAACAGTTCACGAAGATCCTTTATTAGACAAAGGTTGGATTGCGATTACTGATTTTTATGTACGTCAAAAGAACTTTCAAAAAGCGTTGTTTTATGTAAACAAAGCATTAGCTATTGATGACCAAAATCGTGCTTATTGGAAACGTTTCGCAACAATAAATAAAGCCATGAACTTCTATGAAGAAGCCGAACTTGGTTATAGAAAAGCTGTTGAATTTGGTGATGACCATTTAGATACTTGGTTGTTTTGGATTGATATTTTACAGTTTTTAGGTGAATTCGATTCTGCTGTAATGACATCGCTTCAAGCTACCGAATTTTTCCCTGAAGAATATCAAATTGAATACCGTTTGGCAGGATTTTATTTTATGCTAAATGATACAGAAAAAGGAACATTTCATTTAAGTAATGCATTGCGTTTGAACTTCAATAATCACACATTATTGGAAGAATTATTTCCTACTGTTTGGACTATCAAAAAAGTGCAGAGTTTGATTAAGAAACATAATAAATAATTATGAAAAAGTTCTTTTGTATCATTTGTTTTTTAGCTATAAATACTTTTTTTGCTCAAAAAAAAGAAACAACAAATTCAGTTTCAAAAACTATCGTAACTGAAAAAAATATTGAAACAGTTACTATTGAACCCAATTCTGAACTGACTGAAGCACCTGGTGAAATTGTTTATGATGAAAACAGTATTTATCCGGTATTTGCAGTTGAAGAAAAACCTGAATTCCCTGGCGGAATTGAAAAATTTCATTTGTATATTTCTAAAAGATTCAATTATTCTAATGAAATGAAAGAAGCACAACTTAAAGGTAAAGTTTTAGCTAGTTTTGTTGTAGAAAAAAACGGAAATATAAGCGAAATCAAAATTCTTAGAGATATTGGTTATGATTCGGAAAAAGAACTACTTCGTATTTTAAAAGGAATGCCAAATTGGAAGCCTGCAGTTCAAAAAGGTAAAAATGTGAGATGCAATTTTCTAATCCCAATAGTTATCGATGCAACAAGACCATAAAAAATTTGGGTTAGTAGGTAAAAACATCACCTACTCCTTTTCTAAAAAATACTTTACAGAAAAATTTTCAAAAGAACTTTTTGATGATTGCACTTACGAGAATTTTGATATTCCAACGATAGAAGAATTTCCGAATGTATTGAAAGAAAATCCCGATTTGAAAGGTTTAAACGTAACTATTCCTTACAAAGAAGCTATTATTCCATTTCTTGATACCATGTCAGATAAAGCGTTCAGAATTGGTGCTGTGAATGTGATTCGTTTTACCAAAAAAGGAAATCTAAAAGGTTATAATTCTGATTGGTATGGTTTTAAAAAATCGTTAGAGCCACTACTCCTACCGCATCATAAAAAAGCATTAATTCTTGGAACTGGTGGTGCTTCAAAAGCAGTTGCCTTTGCTTTAGATAAACTCGGAATTTTTTATACTTTTGTGTCAAGAGAAGCTAAAGAAAATGCTATTGATTACAACAGAATAAACGTTACAACATTTGATAATTTTCAAATAATAATCAATTGCACACCACTTGGAACTAGTCCGAATACAAAGGAATTTCCACCAATTCCTTATGAGTTTTTTACAGAAAAACACATTGCCTTTGACTTAATTTACAATCCTAAAGAAACGCAGTTTTTGAAGAAAGCCAAGAAAAAAGGAGCAACTATTAAAAATGGCTACGAAATGTTAGTTTTCCAAGCTGAAAAAGCTTGGACAATTTGGAATATGTAAGTATGAAAATCAGCAGATATAATCTACTTCTTTCATTTTTTATAACTTCATTTGTTATTGAATTTAATGTTATTACTTTCCGAACAATTTTAGAAAATCACAACGAACATGAACCAAATTTATTTGGGTTTCCATTTATTTGTAAAACAAGTGTTCCTTGGGTAAATTCGATGGAACAAAATGTTTATTTATTTGGCTTATTTGATAATTTGATTTTTGGAACAGTGTTCTTCTATTTAATTACCATACTTCTTAATAAAATTGAAATCCCAAGAATTGTAAGGAAAATTAGTAACTTCATTATCATGACTTTAGGAGTAATTTCAATTCTATCTTTCCTTTTCGGTCCGTTTGAGGATAAATCTTATAATTGGAACCATCCATTTGATACAAAAAATTCTAAAAAAGAAATTGAGTTTTTTTCCACTTCAAATGAAAAATAATATCATTTAAAATTTATTTTTTTCAAATAAAACCAACAGAAACAATTGATTTTCTTTGATTTTTGATGCTACTTTACTACCTTTCGCCCTCCAAAAAGGAAAATATTGTATAACCTTACACATTTAAGCAAATGTTAGAAGAAAAGAATGATAACCTGTCAGTTAACGAAAACGAGACAGATGGAAACGTAAACAATGCCTCTCAAGAAGCTGTTCAAACTGAAAATCAAGAAGTTGAAACAATCGCAGAAGCTGTTGAAACAGAAGTTGAATTGGTTCCTGATACCGAAGTTGAAGCTCCATTAGTAGCTGAAGCTGAACAAGAAACTGCTCTAGAAGTTGAAGACCTTATAGGTGAACAAATTACAGAAACACCTGAAGAAGTTCCAACAATCGATAACACAACAGAAGAAGTTGTAGAAAATGTTATTGAATTAACAGACGAACAAGTTGCAGATGACACTATCGTTTTAGAAGATGAAAATGATTTTGCAATGAACGCTATTGCTAATGCGAATGCAGAAGAAAGCGAAGATGAAACGGTAAAAGGTCGTTATGACATTCCGTTGCAAGATTATGAAGCTTTGCCAATGGAAAAATTGGTTGAAGAGTTGGAAACACTTGTTGCAACTGACCAAGTAATGTCGGTTCGCGAACATGTTGAAGAAGTTAAAAAAGCATTTTTATCTAAATTTCACCATTTTATGGATGAAAAAAGAGATGAATTTCATGCAGAAAATCCAGATACTACAGAGGATTTCCATTATAGTTTTCCATTAAAAACAAAATTTGATTCGTTATACAATCAATACAGAGATAAGAAAAATACACATTTTAAATCGCTTCAAAATAATTTGAAATCGAATTTAGAAAATAGAATGGCGATTGTTGAAGAGTTGAAAAACTTGGTAAACAATTCAACAGGAAATATTGCCAATGCTCTAAAACAGTTAAATGATATTAGAGAACGTTGGAAAAATGCTGGACCAATTCCAAAAGACAAGTACAACCACGTTTGGAATAATTATCATTTCCACATTGAGAATTTTTATGATTTCTTGCATTTGGATAGAGATGCTCGCGATCAAGAATTTAAACACAATTTAGAATTAAAAAACAAAATTATAGCTCGTGTTGGTGAATTAATTCATGAAACTGACATCAACAAATCGTTCCGTGAATTACAAGATTTACACCGTATTTGGAAAGAAGATATTGGACCTGTTTCTAGAGAACACCGTGAAGAATTATGGAAACAATTCAGTGAATTGACCAAACAAATGCACGACAAACGTGAAACTTTTTTCGAAAGTTTTAGAGCAAAAGAAACCGAAAATCTTGAAAAGAAAAACGAAATCATTGCGCAATTAGAAGTTTTAGCTCAAGAGAAAGTAGATTCGCACCAAGCTTGGTTGAACCAAATTGTAAAAGTGGAAGCTTTGAGAAATCAATTCTTTGCTACAGGAAAAGTTCCAAGTGAAGTGAATGAAGCTACTTGGGCAAAATTTAAAAATGCCGTTCGTGATTTTAATGTTTTGAAAAACTCTTTCTACAAAGACATTAAGAAAGATCAAAACGATAATTTAAGCAAAAAACAAGCACTTGTAGACAGAGCAAACGAATTGAAAGAAAGTGAAGATTTTGCTGCTACAACGCCTTTAATGAAGCAAATTCAAGAAGATTGGAAACAAGTTGGACATGTGCCAAGAAAGTTTTCTGATAAACTTTGGGATGAATTTAAAGCGGCTTGTAATCATTATTTTGAGCGTTTAAAAGACAGCAAAAAAGAAGAAAATGCTGAAGAAGTTGCTGCTTTTGAAAAGAAAAAAGAATATTTAGAAACGTTGCGTTCATTTGAATTAGTTGGTGATCACAAAACCGATTTAGATGCTATAAAAGCACATATTGAAGCGTGGAAATCTATTGGAAGAGTTCCTTTTAACAGAAGACATGTGGAAGGAAAATTCAATAAAATTCTAGATGCTTTGTTTGAAAAATTAAGTTCAAGCAAAAAAGAAAGCGAGCAATTGCGTTTTGCTAATCGTTTGGATAACATTGCTGGTTCTGAAGACAGTAGAAAATTAGATAATGAAAAAATCTTCATCATGAGAAAAATTGATGAAGTTCAAAATGAAATTTTCCAATTAGAAAACAACATTCAGTTCTTCCAAAACACTAAGAATGCTAAGAAAGAAAATTCAATTGTAACTGAGGTTAGAAAAACAATTGAAAGACATAAAGAAGAATTAATTTCTTGGAAAGACAAATTAAAACAAATTAGAAATTTGAATAAATAAAACAAAAGCTCACTTTAAACGGTGAGCTTTTTTTTTTGCTTTAGCCACGAATTAAGCGAATTTGCACGAATTATATTGAACATAGATTGCACGAAATTTCAGATTTTAGTCATTCTCTTTTCTCTATTTTCTCTTTTCTATTCTCTATTTTCAACTCTCTTCAATATGACAATTATCATTTATTTATAACAGAACTCAGGTTACTTTTGAAACTTAAAGTATTCCATCATGTCAATTTCCTTAATTCAAAAATATAATGTTCCCGGACCAAGATATACAAGTTATCCAACAGTTCCTTATTGGGAAGAAAATTTGTTTTCATTGGAGCAATGGAAGAATACTTTTATAAAATCATTCAACGAATCTAATGTTTCAGAAGGTATTAGTTTATATATTCATTTACCTTTTTGCGAAAGCATGTGCACCTTTTGTGGATGCAACAAACGAATAACAAAGAATCACGAAGTTGAAAATCCATATATTTTAGCTGTTTTAAAAGAATGGAATGTGTATTGCGATTTATTACCAAATAAACCCATTATCAAAGAAATTCATCTTGGTGGCGGAACACCTACTTTCTTCTCACCAGAAAATCTAGAAACTTTAATCAACGGAATTTTCACTTGTGCTATCAAAGCCAAAGAACACGAATTTAGTTTTGAAGGCCATCCAAATAACACTACAAGAAGACATTTGCAATCACTTTATGATTTAGGATTTAGAAGAGTGAGTTTTGGTGTGCAAGATTACTCTAGTAAAGTTCAAACGGCTATTCATAGAATTCAACCGTTTCACAATGTGGCAAAAGTTACTTTTTGGGCCAAAGAAATTGGCTATACTTCAATTGGTCACGATTTAATATTTGGACTACCATTTCAAACTTTGAATGATGTAATTGATACGATTGATAAAACTAAATCGCTTTCACCTGATAGATTGGCTTTTTATAGTTATGCTCATGTACCTTGGATAAAAGGTAACGGACAACGCGGATTTAAAGGTGAAGATTTGCCTAAAGATGATGAAAAACGTCAACTTTATGAAGCAGGAAAAAATAGATTATCGCAGAATAATTATCATGAAATTGGGATGGATCATTTTGCTTTAGAAACCGATAGCATGTATGATTCTTTTCAAAAAGGAAATTTGCATCGTAATTTTATGGGGTACACTTCATCCAAAACACAATTGATGATTGGACTTGGTGTTTCTTCTATAAGTGATAGTTGGTATAGTTTTGCTCAAAATGAAAAAACTATTGAAGACTATTACAAAAAATTAGATGCTAATGAATTGCCTGTTTTCCGTGGTCATATTCTAACCGATGAAGATTTAATTATTAGAAAACATATTCTAAACTTGATGTGTCAATTTGAAACATCTTGGAAAAATGATAGCGACTTTTTTCCTGAATTACCAGAAATCATCAACCAACTTCACGAAATGGAAAACGATGGTTTGGTAAATATTTCTAGCCAATCAATACAAGTTACAGAAAAAGGTAAACCATTTGTGAGAAACATTTGCATGGCATTTGATTTACGCTTAAAAAGAAATCTTCCGCAGACCGAATTGTTTTCTATGACTGTATAATTATCACAATTATAATAAAATAAGGGAATTAAAAAATTGATTTTAATTCCCTTATTTTTTCAAATTACTTTATAAACTGTTCTAACAATGGACAATTATATTGCTGATACGTTTTAGTATTCTTATAAATTGTTAGAAAGTTTTTAATTTCAATTCCTGCAATAAATGGTTTCGGATTTTCTTCATAAGGCTTTGCGAAGGAATAATGTTTGGTTAAATCACATTCAAAAATCATTAAACTTGCCATTGCTTTTATCTCTTTATTTTTAGCTAATTGCAAAGCTTTTTGATAATATTGTCTTGCCATTTCAAGATTATAAAAATTCCCATTTTGAAATGTTACTTCTTTATCTACTCTATTGCCACCAAAAACATAATCTGCAAAACTATATTCACCCGAAGACAATCCATAAGCTGTCATCATCCAAGCGTTTCCAACAGAAGAAACATTATAATATGCATGAGCCAACTTCAAATTACTTTCGGCTGTATTTTGTTTTTTCAACTTAATTAATGTAGCAACAAAATTGGCTTTATCAAACTTGTAATTATACTTTCTATCTGTAGTTCCATAAACTAAAACCTTTGGAATGAATGGATTTTCATTTAAATAGTATTTAAACTCATACGTTTTTTCATAGAACTCTTTAGGAATTTCAGCAAAGGTTTTTTGAGCTAATTCTAAATTATTATTTCTAAAAGCAAGCGTTCCTTTAACATCTTTGTAAGCATTTATGTCTTGAAATGTCGTGCCCGAACAAATGTACTTTTCAAAAGGAGTTTTGTCTTCTTTTTGAATTAATGCTATCAGGTTATCAATATCTTTTTCTTTTGCAAAACGCTCGAAATAACCTATGTAATAATAGTAGTATTGGTCTTCATAATAGCTATAATATCCACCAAAATTATCTGAATATGTCTTCTTGTTTTCTGATTTTAAAAACAACAAACCAGCAGTTGCGGCATCTTTTTTATCTAAATATTGTTTACTTGCAATTCGATATAGAGAATACATACTTTTAAAAAGTGTCGCATCATTTTCTACAATATCTTCAATAGCATTGAAACTTTCGAATAGAATTTGTTTCGTTTTTTCATCAGAGATATTTCCTTGTTTTAAAGCAATTAAAGCCAACTGAATATGCTTTTGAAGTAGAATACTAGCATTCGCATTAGATGAAATTTTATTGGAATATTGCTTCCCTAAATCAATTTCATCATTTATAAAACATAATTGTGCAATGGCAGTATTATAAAAATCTTTTTGCTCACCAATAGCTTGAGATTGAATCTCTATCAGATATGCTTTCAACTCATTTAAGTAAGCATAATCATTAATTTCGTTTTCTTTTTTGGCTTTTTCATAATCGGTATACCAATCTTGAGTTTCAAAAACCACTGATGGAGAATTTTCGGTATATTTTGGTGTAAAAATCCAATCTTCTAATTTGTTGATTTCTCTTCCAACAAGAAAACTAAAATATTCACTTTGAGGAATTAATTGTTGAATTTCCTTCAAGTCTTTTAAAGCTGGTGAAGGATTTCTCATACATTTCAATGCCAAAATTATTCCTTTTTCAAAATCATTTTTTGCATATTTCAATGTTTCCTCAATGATTTTATCATCAAAATTTAGCATCACAGCAAATGCTTTTTCATCGCATGAAACGAAAACTTTACTTAAATAATAATTACGTAATGCTTTATCTTCTATAGACATAGCAAAATAATGCATTGCCCAAGGATTTAAAATAGAATTGTCTTTAGATGTAAAATATTTTTGATACAACTCTTCAATTTCTTTAGAAGTTCCGTTGTTATAAAAATCATATCGCAACAATAAAAATGCATATCTTTTAATTAGAAAAGCATCTTTGGTAGATTGCAATTTATTTTTGAAATTTGAAATTACCGCTTTCACTTTAGATTTTTCATGATAATAATCTACTTGAATATCATCCCAAGATTCCCATTTATTTCCTCCTAAATTGTTGTATTCAATCTTTTTGGCTAATGAAATATATTCGAAAAACAATTTGTTCTTTGGTAAAGCCAATGCTTCAATAAAGGAATTGTCTTTAAATACATTTTGTAAAACTTTAGATTTAGAAGCATTTTCAAACTTTTCCGATTCAGTATTATAAAGAATTTCGTAAATGTCATCAATAGAAATTTGGTTGCCAAGTTTGGCTTGCCATTCTTTACAATTTCTAATTTGATCGGCATTTTTTCCTTCTTTTACCGACATGTAATAATCGGCAGAATAGCAAAATGGTCGTAATTTTACATTGTTAATTCGTTCTGCACGAAACAATGCTAAACGAGTAGTTTCGGCAGATTCACTCCATCCACAAGCAAAAATTTGGATGCTAAATAACAGCAAAAAAGCACTAAAAACTTTCATAATACTTGGATATATTTTGAACTCCATAATCGTTTATGTATTTTTTATCGAATGAAAAGAAGGTGACTTTGGTATTGTTTGAAATCTTGACTTTGTCTGAAATTATTTCAATCATATTTTCAATTTCATCATCCGAAATTTTTTCAATTTTTATTTCATCACCATTTCTTGCGTAGAAATTTCCTATTTGAATGTCATCTTGTAAAGTGTATTTATTATCATCAGTTTTCTTGAAAATTGTTGGACTTTTTTCAAACTCTTGATAATCGGAAATAACACCTTTAAATTCGCCACCACGAAATAAAACGGACCAACTAAACAAAGGCAAAGCAATGTCTAATTCTAATGGATATTTATCATGTGTAATATAATCAGCCAATTCATCACTTGTTCCAATGGAGTTTTTGGTATTATATTCAGTAGGATTTGTCATGTTGTAACACATTAAAAGTCCTTTATCCACCGGAGGAACTCCTGCTTTTTCATAATATTTATATTGCCAAAGTCGAATGGTTGAAGCAATTTTATAATTAGAAAATTTTGATTTCAATTTTTCTAACAAATAAAAATAATTCTCTTTAGATGATTCGGTCCAATCGCAATCAAAAAGAAGTTCTTGAATGTCTTTCTCGAATTTTGGCTTTTCCGCTATTATTATGGAATCTGTGCTTAATCTAGATTGAAAAGCATTTCCTTTTTGTCTTTCATAATCTGCATCTGCAATTTTGTATGCTAAAGCACTCGCTTTTTCAGTTTGATATTTATCAATGATTTTTTTTATGCGAATTGCCATTCGTTCCGATAAAATATCCAATTGAGGCTTTGACGAATTTAAAAGTACATCATTAGTAATAAAAATACTTGGTGTAATATTTAAACCATCAGTAATTCGAATATTATAAACGGTTGCTACAGGTTGGGCTTCTTCTGCATATGGATTCCAATCGACGTCAAAAAAGCGAATGTACATGTGTTTTAGATTCATTTGTTTGGCAAGAGTATCTTCTTCTTGTCCAAAATAACTATCGGTTTTCCAATAGCAAAAAGACTTAATGACATCATGTTTCTTTTTACTTTCGCAAGATAAAAATAACAACGCAACTAGCGGAAAAAGGAGTTTTTTATACATTGAAATATTGGTATTAAATCGATAACGAAATTAGTATAAAACTAGTATGTTTTACTAATTAAAAAGTTAGTAATTATGAAAGTTATTTTAGCTTTGATTATAAGTAGATTCTTTTAAAATGTTTAAACAATATTACAAAATCAAAAAGCACGCCTTACAGCGTGCTTTTCTTTAAAACCCAAAATAAAAATTACTATCTATTAAGGTGAGAATAAATCTCATCTTTAAGATGTAGTAACTTTGCTTTTAACTCATGAGCATATTCATCTATTACAATTTCTTCACCAGTATTGATATTGTGAATTCTATGTTCTAATTCGTGATATTCATCGAATATTTTTCTGAAATGAGTATCTTCAACTTTTAATTGGTGGATTTTATCCTGATATTCAGGAAACTCGTGGATTAAATCATGTCTTTCCATAATAGTTTGCATTTAGTTAATTAATTATGACAATTTGCGTTTGCTTGCACAAACAAATTCATGTTACTTGGAGATATATTGGCAATATCTAATCCTAATCCCCTTAAAATAAAGAGCGTTCCGATAATAACAGTAACTAAAGGAATTATCTTTTGCATTTTACTTCGTAATGGAATAGATAAGAAATTAGAGATATAAACTACAGCACTCATCATTGGTATGGTTCCCAATCCATAAAGCAACATATAGGTTACACCTAAAGTTACATTTTGCATGGCTATGGCTCCAAAGAGAGCAGCGTAAACTAATCCACATGGGAGAAATCCGTTTAACAATCCAATGGTAAAAAGAGCATCCGGAGATTTTCTTTTAAATTGGTTTCCCAAACTTGTTTTTACATTAGATAGTAACTTATAAACTGGTTTAGAAAAATTATATTTCATGAACAATCGCTCAGGAATTAATACAATTAAAATCATTAAAATTCCAACAATTATTGATATGTGTTGTTGGATACCAGCCATGTAAAATCCTTTACCCAATATTCCAAAAATAAGTCCTAATGATGCATAGGCAGATAATCTTCCTATTTGATACAGCATTATTTGAATTACTTTTTTTGTTGGATTACTTCTATCAACAGGCAACATCATAGCAATTGGACCGCACATACCAATACAGTGCAAACTACTAATTAATCCGAATATGAGAGCTGAGTAAAGCATGACACTTGTTAATATAAAATAGTTTCTTTACTTAAGAATTCTTTGCCTTCATAAGACCAATCTATAGAAATGTCCCAACGACCGCCAACCAAATTACTTTTAGGTATGAGCAAATGTGGACTAGATAATGAAATAGGAATTTCAAAATCTAATTTTTTGTTTGACGGTCTGTATAAGGACACTTTTCCATTTATTTTTGAGATATCAAATCCATCAGGAAATGCTATCATTATTCCATTTTCAGAAGTAGTAATTTTTACTTCTTCAGTCATATCTTGAGCATTTTGCTCTTTCTCCATTTGTTTTTCAAATGTTTGTTCCTTCAAATAGTATTTTTCAACCACTAATTCGTTGTCATATTTACTATCGGATTGCACTTTAAAAACAAAGAATAAGATAAAACTCATAAAAAGTGCAAATGCAATTACTATTCCTGTTCCCCAATTGATTTTCATAACTTTACTTTATTAAAATAATTTTTTAATCTATTTTCTAATTGAAATTTCTTGGACCTGTAAAATTGGTTGTTGTTGTTTCTATTAGTTTATTGTTATCGTAAACTTCAATTTTAACATCAATTTTTTCTCCCTTTAAATCTTTTTCAGGTACTTTAACAAACATTGATCCTTCAGTGATTCCTTGTTTTGGTACTTTAATAAATGGGCTTCCAGCCAATTTAATTTCACCTTTAGGCTCAATTAATTTAAAAGTCACATTACTAAATTCACCTTCTGTTTTATTGACAATCTTGTAATTATAAATATTTGTAATATTACTTCCTTCATGCTGAAATAATTGACCTGGCATGTGCAAAATTGTTGCTTCAACATCATTTCTTAAGAAAAGCATACCTATAAAAACTCCAATTAATATTGCTAAAACTGCAATATAACCTTTCATTCTTGTAGTAAGTTTGAACTTCCCTTTCTTTACAATTTCATCCTCACTGGCATATCTTATGAGTCCTTTTGGCAAACCAACTTTCTCCATAATAGTGTCACATTCATCGATACAGGCAGTGCAATTGATACACTCTAATTGAGTACCATTTCTAATATCAATTCCTGTTGGACAAACATGAACGCAAACTTTACAATCGATACAATCACCTTTTCCTGAAGCAGCTCTATCTTCATTTTTATTGAATTTAGCTCTTCCTATTTCACCTTCACCTCTTACGTGATCATAAGCGACATTTATGGTTTTATTATCCAATAAAACACCTTGCATTCTACCATAAGGACAAGCTATAATGCAAACTTGCTCTCTAAACCATGCGTATATAAAATAGAAAACTCCTGTGAAGATTAATAAAGATATTAATGTGCTTACGTTTTTGGTTGGTCCATCTAAAATAAATGATATTAGTTTATCACTACCTATCAAATAAGCTAGAAAAACATTAGCAATTATAAAAGAAATTATAAAAAAGATGATCCATTTAGTTACTCTCTTTTTTATCTTTTCTCCATCCCAATCTTGCTTTGCTAATCTAATTTGTTGTGCTCTATCACCATCTATCCAAAATTCAATTCTACGGAAAATCATTTCCATAAAAATTGTTTGAGGACAAAACCAACCACAAAAAATTCTACCAAATGCAACAGTAAATAGTGCTAAACCAACTACTCCTATTATCATTGAAATCACAAAAAGGTGAAAATCTTGAGGCCAAAAAGGAAAACTAAAAATATTAAACCTTCTTTCCAAAACATTAAACATCAAAAACTGATTTCCATTAATTTTGATAAATGGAGCTGATAATAAAAACAGTAGTAAAAAATAACTTACTATTTTACGCTTATCATAAAAAGGTCCAGATGGTTTTTTAGGATGAATAAAAGCTCTTTTTCCGGTTTCATCAATGGTTGCAATAGTATCTCTAAAACTATCATCAGGTAAATTGGATGTCATTTTTTTTGTTTTTTACGAATTTAAGCTCGTATAATTTTGAAAGGTTTTAAGTTAAACTTAAAACCTTTCATTAAATACATTATTTTGTTGTTGCAACATTAGTTGTATCTGTTGCAGCTGTTGCTGGTGCATCAGTTTTTGGAGCAGCTTCTTCAACCCATTTTTCTCCTTCAGCTGGTTTTTCTCCTGCTGGTTTAGTTCCTTGTAAACTTAAAACATAACTTGCTACTTTTTGAACCTCTTTGGTTCCAAGTGTTTTAGCCCAACCAACCATAGTTGGATTGTTTTTACTACCTTCTGCAATCAGTTTAAATACATTTTTAATACCGCCACCATTAATCCAGAATTGGTCAGTTAGGTTTGGACCAACTACTCCTCCTCCATCTGCTTTGTGACATGCAGCACAAGCATTAGTAAAAATTTCCTTTCCTTTTGCTAAGCTTTCTGAATCTGTTAATAAGGTAACTTTATCAACTGTTACTTCTTCAACTGGATTTGCTGCTTTATTTTTTTCAATTTCAATATTGGCTAATGCCACTTCTTGATTAAATTCTTCTGCCTGAGTATAATCATTAACCACATGGAATCTAACAATATAAACTAGTCCAAAAATTATGGTTGCATAAAATAAATTTACCCACCATGGCGGAAGCACGTTATCTAGTTCGCGAATTCCATCGTAATCATGATCTAACAATATATCAGATTCTTGCTCGATATCTTTAGAACGAGTAAATTTATTCATGATTCCTTGATAGAATTTACTTTCAGTAAATGGAATTGATTGTGCTTCTTCTAATTGTTTTTTCTGATCATTAGTTAACAAATAATAAGTCACTTTATCTACTGCACTAACCACAATTTCTATGGCTACTAACAAGAACAGGAATACAGCAAGAAATAAAGATAACATTGGATACTTTATGAAAGCTGGCTGGTCTCCTGAGTCTATAAAATATTCCATTGCAATCATAACGATGGCAAAAAT
>CANGUP010000013.1 GCA_947457105.1 Flavobacteriaceae bacterium | reverse complement strand
ATTATCAAATAAAAGTATTTTTTTATTTTGATTTTTCCTATGTAGATTCAAAATTCTCAAATGTAAATCAGTTGACTTAGAAGTATAGACAGATTCTATATTGTTAAAATCAACTTTAGAAATCAATTTTTCAATTTCATTAAAATCATTTACTGAAATTTTAGTTGTGTACTTTCCAATCTTTTCTACATTTTTAAGCCCTTCATATTCAATACTTTTATTGTAATTTATTCTAAGTATAAAAACTTCACATTTGCCATAGCATGAACCACTCTCATATGAAATTAACACTTGGTTGTTAGATGTGTTGTTTCTATTAGAGCTACAAGATAAAAATAAGGTTGCCAATATGAGAAAATAACTCAATCTCATTTATTTCTTAACAATAATTTTTTTATTAGAGACACCATTTAAACTTGAAAGTTTTAAATAATAAATACCATCACTTAAATCTGAAACTGAAATTTTTTGCGTTTCAAGATTTTCATCAAGTGTTGAATTCTTTACGATTTGTCCAATAGAATTAATTAATTGGTAACTATTAAAAGATTTGCCTTCAATGAAAAATTCAAAATTACAAGGATTTGGATACACTACAATTTTATCATCATTAAATGATTCATTTGACAATACATTCTGAGTTATATCAAAAACATACTGTTCAGAATTTAAACTATTTTGGTTGTTGGCTACATAATCAGGTCTGTAGACAATTAGAGTATAAGCATTGTAATTCTGGTAATCTGAAACTGAAGTTTCAATAAAACCTCCAATTAATTGTCCTTCTACTTTTGTAACCGTACCTGTTGTCAAATTATATTTTAAAAGAATTGTTTGAATAGGCGACCCTGCTAAAGTTGGCAAACATCTCACTTTAAAATTTTGATTAGTAGTAATATCAAAGTAATCAGCACCCAACCTCATTAATCTTCCATTTCCAAATGTTGAAGTTGTTGAAGTTGTTGTTGCACTGGAATGAATTAATTGACTCCCTGTGAAATTAAAATTATTTTCATAACAAATCCCATTACATTGTGTTAAAGAGTTTTTATAAGCGGTTGCTCTACTGTATGTATACGGCGCATAAGTACCCGCAGAGCTTAGTACATCAATAGACGTAAGATAATTTTTAAACATCGTATTGAAATTTGTTCCATAAGTAGCAGTTAATGTATTGTCAATTGCTGGTATTTCGTAATAAGTTATTGTATTTGTGTAAATTTGTCTTATAATATCTGGATTTGTTTTTTCAGATAAATATCTAAAGAAAATCCAAGCGCCATACCAATGTCCATTATATGCAACTCCATTTCCATCTAAACTTGAATTGTTATAATTTAAAGCTACATCTGGAGTGGAGAAAATAGAAGATAGATATTGGAAGTTGTCATCAATGCCAGGATAAATTTCATCCTCTGACCATGCGGCAGTTGCTTCTGAAATAAAGTTAGTATTTGAAGAAGTAGTACCGAATTGAACAGAATGAAAAAATTCATGTGCTGCGGTTACTTTTATTGTATTAAGAATAGTTAAAGGTGCCCATGAATAATTATTATTCATTCCCATCCAACTTGTCATAGCATCAGCTTCTGTTAAACTAGCCGATTGAGGGTTATTACCAATTACATTTTCTGGAGATACAAAACCATATAAACCGGAACCTAAGTCACCAATATAAACATCGTATTTAGAAGTACCTCCCGCAGTTCCATCCAAAGGAGGCATAGTGTAATTTCTTGTTTGATATTGCGTCCATACATTTTCAAAAACACTCGCCATTTGTTCAACATAATCTGGAAAACCATTACTATTTGCATCAATAGACGGCACGGCATCTGCGCCACTAAGAGTATAATGAAAACAGAAGTTTGTTGAGCATCCTATTAGTTCATTTGTAATTACAGGTCTTGCTGCATATGGACTAAATACAGATTTAGCTTGAGGTGTTAATTTATCCCAATTTTTTTTAGCTTCTAATAAAATTGAAGTGATACAATTTCTTGTTACAGGCTTATCTAACCCAATGTTCTTATTTGTTTGATTGGAGATTTCATTCATTTGATTCATTAATCTATTCGATAATTCGATATCCTGTGAAAAAGATTTTTGACTGTATCCTATAAATAGGATTAAAATTAGTAAATACTGTAGTTTTGTTTTCATAAGTTTTGTTTAATCATTAAATTTTTCCATTGCCTCTTTACGTTTTTCCTTTAGATATTTAAGAACAATAAATGATTCAGATTTTTGTCTTAATTCTACAGGTTCTAACAACAACGACTGTATATCATCGCCATTAATAACTTTCGTTAATTGTTCATCTTGAGTTTTACAATAATCTTCTAAATCAACGTCATTAATAAAAGTCCATTGATTATGATTTTCTTTGTAATGAAACAAAACCCCTATTTTAAAATCATTATCTTTAAAAACGATTCTTAAAATATTTGTTTTTTTCTACATTATCTTTTAGAAACTTATTTATTTCGTTTCCCTTCATATTTGTTGTATTAATTCATAATTGTTTATTAGTTCTGCTAATGATGTAATGCCCCATGTAATTGGTATACCGTCTGATTTAGGATTTTGCCATGAATAATTAAAATTGACAACCTCTTTTCCATTATTGGTAATCATTAGTATTGAGTGGATAGTTATTTTCTTTTAAAACCTTGTATATCTGGTATTTTAGCAATCATTTCTTTTCCTTCGAATTTGTTTTTAAAATCTTTCAATTTTTCCATATTAAATAATTTATGTTGTTATAATTCATAATCAACTCCAGCAAGTACTTTTTTCCTATCTTTTTTTTGGGTATTATTGAAGTTCTCAATCTTCTTTATTAAATCTTCTGGTAGTTTGAATTCTCCGTATAATATTTTATAAATTCTTAAGTGAAGATTTGTATAAATTATATCAAGAGGTTCTTCCACGATTTTCCATCCTGCATCTACTTCTATTAGTTTATAATCTGGTTTCCCAAACTCTCCTTCTGTTTTCCATGTAGTAGCTTTTTTCTCTTTTTTATAATTAAATGAAAGTCTATATGGTTGTTTGTCTCCTTTAATTTCTATTGAAAGGTATTCTTTAACTTCCCCAGTCTCTTTTATAAATTCTACATATCCTCTTGACTCGGATTCTTTCACTGAGTTACCATAATATTGATTTCCCATAATGGTCATCGCGTCAAAAACTTCTTTGTAAGTAAAATTGTAAGTTGTATTTAAAAGCTTACCTTTTTTATATGTTTCTATTTCATTAATAATTTCTTTTTTAGAATCTTGTGAATACACTATGGAATTAATTAATAAAACTGCCATCAATGTTATTTTTTTCATGCTTTTAGATATAAATTTTCCCTACTCTATGGCTTTTCGGGTTCGCTCCGTTTTATAGAGTCTGGCTCTATTTTTTACCTTTTTTTTAAATGTGTGTGATTATATTATATTTTATTTACTAACTAGTATAAGATGGTTTTTCCACTCCGTGGGAATTTTATTAATATCCAACAACTTCAATTCTTTTGTATCAGCGTTTGCAACAGATTTTGTAAGTGTTTCATTTAAAAATTCTGTTTCTAATTTAAACATTGCTCCAGTTGCAGGATCAATTATCAATAAACCTAATGGACCTCCAAATATTATGTTTCCAAAATACCAGCCGTTTAACTTAAATTCAACAGGAACTACTTTTTTTTCATATCCTACTTTCTCAAATGTTACTTGATATCTAGCTTTTGAGAAAAATCCTGATCCAGATTTTAATTTTAAAGTTGCAGGTGTGCTACCCGTATAGATTTCAATACCTTTTTTATCTTTAATAGAAATTTTAGCTTCTGATGGAGAGCTATTAATGGTTATTGGCCAACTACTTTTACTTACAATACTAGCACAACTAGTCATTATCAAAATGCTGGCAACTGCGATTAATTTAATTTTTAGATTCATTTATTCGGTTTTTTATATTTTACCTACTTCAATTTAAAGTCCTTATTCGGTTTATTCTGACTAAAAAAATAATCACACACATTAGATTATTTTATGAACAAAAGTGTTTTTCATATCATATAGTTTAATTTTTTTACCTCATTAGCTTTTATTTGTGCCTGTTTATCTTAAAATACTCTCTTTGATTTCTTAATTTAATCGTTAACAATTATCATTTTATAGAATTAATTGACTATATTTAGTATAAATTCACGCTTTTGTGCACAAATATATTATTTATTACACAAATATGTGTAATTTATATAAAATAAATTTCTCACAACAGTGTAAATATTTGCATTATGCAAAATCGAGGAGAAATACTAAAAGCAGCTATATATAAAAGTGGTATCCCCATTACTGAGATAGCTAAGCGAATGGGCAAGAGCAGAAGATGGATGTATCTAATGTTTGAAAACAGTAATGTTTCTCTCGATATTGTATTACAAATAGGAAAGTTGATTCACCATGATTTTACAACTGAAATTAAAGAAATTAATGCTGCATCAACTATCATAAATGAGCCGCCTACGGCTTATGAAAAAGAAGTCTCAAATGCAGACTATTGGAAAGATAAGTATCTTAAATTATTAGAAGAATATAATTTATTGTTGAAGCAAAAGCAAGTTTAATAGATTTAACGTTTACAAAACAGCAATTTTGAAATTACACTATAGTTAATTTTGAAAATGCACGATTTTTACAACAACTTCCCATCTTCATTTTCATAAAAAGCATCAATTGATAAATTGGGTAAACCTGACGCATAAACTGCTAATTCGTCACAACGTTCGTTTTGTGGATGATTATTGTGACCTTTTATCCATTTGAAATCTACTTGGTGTTTTCTGTAAACTTTTAGAAAGCGTTTCCATAAATCGGAGTTTTTTCTGTTGGCAAATCCTTTTTTCTCCCAACCTAAAACCCATTTTTTTTCCACAGAATCTACAACATATTTAGAATCAGAAATCACTAAAACCTTCATATTTGGATTTTTTAGTTTTTCTAAACCTACAATTACGGCAAGAAGTTCCATTCTATTATTAGTAGTTAAACGAAAACCTTCGTAGAATTCTTTTTTGTGTGGAGTGCCAACAAGTTCCATAACAACGCCATAACCGCCGTTTCCGGGATTTCCTTTGGCAGCGCCGTCGGTGTAGATGTGGACTTGGTGTGACATATTAAGTACGAAGTTAGAAATACGAAGTACGATTTATGAATTAAGTTATAAGTTTTTCAATTACTTCTGGAAAATAATGGTATTCTAAAACGTGGATTTTATCAGCTATTTCTTCTGCGGATTTGCAATCTTCAATGTTTACTGATTTTTGAAAAATGAATTCGCCTTCATCATAATGTTCATTTACATAATGTATGGTGATTCCTGTTTCTTTTTGTTTATTTTCTAAAACCGCTTGATGTACATTCATTCCGTACATTCCTTTTCCTCCATAATTTGGTAAAAGAGCTGGGTGAATGTTGATTACTTTATTAGGATATGCTTTTATAATGTGTTCAGGAAATTTCCATAAAAATCCGGCAAGAACAATTAAATCGGGTTGAATTTTGTTTAATTTTTCCAAAACAATTCCTTCGTTTAGCTCTTGTCTAGTGAAAACTTGAGAAGGAACGTTTAAGTTTTTTGCTCTTTCTAACACTTTGGCATTAGGATTGTTAGTGAAGACTTCGAATACATTCACAAGATTTTTTTTATTGAAATGTACTATGATATTCTCGGCGTTAGAACCCGATCCAGAAGCGAATATTACTATTTTACTCATTTACCTGTAATTTTAATTACGCAAAAAAAAGAATAATAAATGATAATAAATAATATAAATGAGGTCTTTGTAAAATTATTTTTTTAATTTCGTGTTCACATTTATTAACTAAAAGATGGATTTAAAATAAAGTTTTTTATTTTTGCCAACAATTTAAATTTTAAAATTAAAGATTATGTCAGACATTGCATCAAGAGTTAAAGCGATTATCGTAGACAAATTAGGCGTTGACGAGAATGAAGTTGTAACAGAAGCAAGCTTCACAAACGATTTAGGAGCTGATTCATTAGACACTGTTGAGCTTATTATGGAGTTCGAAAAAGAATTTGATATTCAAATTCCAGACGACCAAGCAGAAAACATTGCTACTGTAGGTCAAGCTATTTCTTACATCGAAGAAGCAAAAAAATAATAAAATAAAACACCCGTACACTATAAATGTGTGCGGGTTTTTATTATTTTAAAAAAATTAGACTATTTTTGATTGAATTTCAATCACACTATATTGAAATACCCTTGTCTCTTTAAGTTCAAATTATAAAGAAAACAGGGTATTATTTGTTTAAAATACATTTAAAAAAAATTATATGCAATTAAAGCGTGTTGTTGTAACTGGTCTTGGAGCATTAACTCCTATTGGAAATTCCATCCAAGAATATTGGGATGGTTTAATTAATGGAAAAAGTGGTGCTGCTCCAATAACATATTACGATACTGAAAAGCACAAAACAAAATTTGCTTGCGAAGTAAAAAACTTCAATATTGAAGATTACATGGATCGTAAAGAATCGCGTCGATTAGATAAATTTTCTCACTATGCTATTGCATCAAGTGATGAAGCTATCAAAGATGCTGGAATTACTCATGACAACGTAAACAAACATAGAGTTGGAGTAATTTGGGGAGCAGGAATTGGCGGTTTAGAAACTTTTCAAGAAGAAGTAATGTACTATGCCAAAGGCGATGGAACTCCAAAATTCAACCCTTTCTTTATCCCAAAAATGATTGCCGATATTGCTCCTGCTCATATTTCAATGAGAAATGGCTATATGGGTCCAAATTACACTACTGTTTCTGCTTGTGCATCGTCTGCAAATGCTATGATTGATGCTTTCAATTATATTCGTTTAGGAATGTGTGATGTAATTATCACTGGAGGTTCAGAAGCGGCTGTAACTATTGCAGGAATGGGCGGATTTAATTCAATGCATGCTTTATCTACAAGAAATGAAAGTCCAGAAACGGCTTCGCGTCCATTTGATGCTACTCGTGATGGTTTTGTTCTTGGTGAAGGTTCTGGTGCCATTGTTTTAGAAGAATACGAACATGCAAAAGCTCGTGGTGCCAAAATTTATTGTGAAATTGGCGGTGGCGGAATGTCGTCAGATGCTTATCACTTAACTGCTCCTCATCCAGAAGGAATTGGAGTAATTGCTGTTATGGAAAATACACTACGTGATGCAGGAATGACTCCAGAAATGGTTGATCACATCAATACACACGGAACTTCAACGCCACTTGGTGATGTTGCCGAATTGAAAGCAATTAGTCATGTTTTTGGCGCTCATGCTAAAACCATTAACATCAATTCAACAAAATCAATGACAGGTCATTTACTTGGAGCTGCAGGTGCGATTGAAGCAATTGCCGTTATTTTGGCAATGAAACATAGTATTGTTCCTCCAACTATTAATCATACTGTTGTTGACGAAAATATTGATCCATCGTTGAATTTAACTTTAAACAAACCACAAAATAGAGAAATCAAAGTCGCTATGAGTAATACTTTTGGCTTTGGTGGACACAATGCTTGTGTGTTATTTAAAATATTAGAAGAATAAAGTTTTCATGCGATTACTTAAAAAAATATTTACCCGAAATTCCCGTCCTACAGAAGGCGGGAATTTTTTTGTTGCTATTGAAAAAATTATTGGTTCAAAACCAGTTAATCTAAAATTCTACGAAAAAGCATTTACTCATCGTTCTTCCAATAAAACCGACGATAAAGGAAATCCTTTGAACTATGAACGTTTAGAGTTTCTTGGAGATTCTATGTTGAGTTCTGTTATTGCAGCACATTTATACAAAGAAGCGCCACTTGGAGACGAAGGTTATTTAACAAAAATGCGTTCTAAAATTGTGAGTCGTGAGCATTTGAATGAACTTGGTCGTGATTTACATCTCATTGATTATGTAGAAAGTAAGGTTCCTTCTTCTCATTTTGGAGAAAATATTCATGGTAATATTTTTGAAGCTTTGGTTGGCGCCATTTTTCTTGATAAAGGTTATGCTGGTTGTGAAGAATTTATTCAGAAAAGAGTTATCATTCCTTATGTAGATATTGCTCGATTGGAAGGAAAAGTAATTAGTTACAAAAGTTTGGTCATTGAATGGTGTCAAAAAGAGAAAAAGCAATTCAATTTTGATGTTTTCGACGATAATGGAAACGATGGTCAGCGTTATTTTGGAGTAAAATTGAGTATTGATGATAAAGTAATTGCAAAATCGAGAGCAACTTCTAAAAAGAAGGCAGAAGAAATTGCTTCAAAACGTGCTTATTTTGCATTTCAAGAAAAAATTAACAAAATTTAATGCAAATTCTCATAAAGCTATAACGTTTTCGTTTATAAAATAACGTTAATCTAATACTTCATTGGTGTTTTGAATTTCTATAAACACTATATTTACAACTTATTTTGGCACAAAATGGGTAATCTTAAACTATCTATTGAGGAATTTGAAGAAGACGATTTTTTTATTATCGCCATTCATACTCCATTGGAAGATTATCGTTTGGCTTATTTTTTAAATCTGAATCTTGAGATTTTTTTAAGTAAAAATAAAAATGATATTGAATCACAAGTAAAAGAGGGAAAAACTTCTTTTGCGCGATTTACTTTTGAAGACAAAGAAAAATTCATCAACTGGGATTTGGTTCAAAATAAAAACGAAGTTGAAATCGTTGAAAATATTAATCAGCAAGATTTGTTTTCAGGATTTAAAAATAAATTTTCTGCATCGGCTTTTTTATTGCCAGAATATAAAAAAGTAGATTATTTTCTTAAAATTGAAAATGCGGAAAAGGAAATAGAAATTGACACAATCGTATCAAAAATAAATAGTATTGAAAGTGTAAAAATGGTTTATGCTATCAATTCTGAAAATATAAAATCAAAAAATAATTTAATTTTTTAAAAAATGCCAACAAGAAAAAAGACTAAAATTGTAGCCACGTTAGGTCCAGCTTGTAGTTCAAAAGAAGTCATTAGAGACATGGTTGAAGCCGGAGTAAATGTATTTAGAATTAACTTTTCTCATGCCGATTACACTGATGTTAAAGAACGAATCGATATTATTAGAGAATTAAATGCTGAATACGGTTATACAACTGCAATTCTTGCCGATTTGCAAGGTCCGAAACTTCGTGTAGGAGTTATGAGTGAAGATGTTGTTGTAAATCCAGGTGATATTATTACATTTCAAACGGCAGAAGACGTTCCAGGAACAAAAGACAGAGTTTACATGAACTATCTTGAATTTCCAAGAGATGTAAATCCGGGTGAAAAAATTCTTTTGGATGACGGAAAATTAATGTTTGAAGCTCTTGAAACTAATGGAACTACCGAAGTAAAATGTAAAGTTATTCAAGGTGGACCATTGAAATCTAAAAAAGGAGTAAATCTTCCTAATACTAAAGTTTCACTTCCGGCACTTACTAAAAAAGATATTAAAGATGCACTTTTTGCTATTGAACAAGATGTGGATTGGATTGCCTTATCGTTTGTAAGAACTCCAGCCGATTTAGAAGAATTGCAAGATTTAATTGCTAAAAATTCTGATCATAAAATTCCAATTATTGCAAAAATTGAAAAACCAGAAGCAGTAGAAAATATTGATAAAATTGTTGCTTTTTGCGATGGTTTAATGGTGGCTCGTGGTGATTTAGGAGTTGAAATTCCGGCACATGAAGTACCTTTGATTCAAAAGAAATTAATCCATAGAGCTAAAACGGCTCGTATTCCAGTAATTGTGGCAACACAAATGATGGAAACGATGATTACAAGTTTAACTCCAACTAGAGCAGAAGTAAATGACGTTGCTAACTCGGTTATGGATGGTGCAGATGCAGTAATGTTATCAGGAGAAACTTCTGTTGGAAATTATCCAGTTCAAGTAATTGAAAAAATGACACAAATCATTGAAGCAGTGGAAGATTCTCCGTTAATTCAAGTACCATTAACTGCACCGCAAGTTAGAACGAAACGTTTTATTACCAAGTCTATTTGCTATCATGCAGCGTATATGGCAAATGAAATTAAAGCAAAAGCAATTTCAACTTTAACAAACAGTGGATATACAGCTTTTCAGATTTCGGCTTGGCGTCCATCGGCTCATATTTTGGTTTATACTTCTAACAGAAGAATTCTAACACAATTGAATTTACTTTGGGGTGTAAATGCATTTTTCTATGATAAGTTTGTAAGTACAGACGACACTGTAGAAGACATTAACCACATTGCAAAAGAAAATGGATATGTTAAAAAAGGTGATATTCTAATCAATCTAGCTGCAATGCCTGTTGTTGAAAAAGGAATGGTAAATACCTTGAGAATTTCTGAGATAGAATAAATCATATTTTAAAAATAAATCAAAAGGATTATTGAAATAGTTAAATATTTTGATAATCCTTTTTACATTTCAAAAGAAAAAGTATATTTGAACAACTAAATTAAATTAATTATGGAATCAAAAAACCCGTTTTTTAAGACAAAAACATTCTCTAATACTTCTGCGGCGAATGATAACGTAAGTGTTATAGATTATAACGAAACAATGACGGTTTCAGGAACAATTAATAAAAGTTTTATTTTATTAATGTTATTAGTTGCCACAGCTTTTATCACATGGAATTTAGCTTTCAATGGTTATAATCCTATTGTTTTAACTATTGGTGGTGCTATTATTGGTTTGATTTTAGTATTAATTTCATCATTTAAACCACATCTTTCAACTTATTTAGCACCAGCTTATGCTTTATTTGAAGGACTATTTATTGGTGGAATTTCTGCTTTTTTTGAAGCAAGTTACCCAGGTATAGTCATTCAAGCAGTTGGCGGAACATTTGTTACTTTTTTAGTTTGTTTTGCATTATACAAATACAAGATTGTAAAAGTTAATGAAAAATTCAAATCGATAGTAATTGCTGCTACTTTAGCTATTGCTGTTTACTATTTAGTATCTTGGTTATTATCAATGTTTACAAGCTTTCAACCTGTTCATTATGGAAATTCTATGATGAGTATTGGAATCAGTGTTTTTGTAATTGTAATTGCCGCTTTAAACCTATTTTTAGATTTTGATCAAATAGAAAAAGGTGCACAAGAAAAAATGCCGAAATACATGGAATGGTATGGCGCAATGGGATTAATGATAACTTTAGTTTGGTTATACATTGAATTCTTGAGATTGTTATCAAAAATATCAAGTAGAGATTAATAACTATTTTCCTATAAAAAAAGCGTTCAAAAATTGAACGCTTTTTTTATGTTTAATTTTTTAAATCTAAGCAGCTATTTTTTCAAAAGCAATGAAATTGGTGAGTTTACCATTTGTGTCAAATACGGGATAACCTTTAATCTGACATTTATATAACGAACCGTCTTTGCAATAATTAATAATAACTTTATCAAATGGTTGCTTTGTCTTTACTGCTTCGCTAATTTCTTTAGATATTTTCGCATTGGTAAGTTTGCCTTGAAACATTTTTGGTGAATTCCCAACGACTTCATTTGGAGTATAACCATTCATCTTCACCATGTTTTTGGAAGCAAAAACTATTGACAATTTTGCATCAGTAACTACAATGACAGTATCACTAGTAAGTTCTTCTTTGTAATCCCAAGTGGTGTTCCATTTATTGTCTTTAACAATTCTATTTAATAAATTGGTATCAGAAAGCGTCAGTCTAAATTTGTCAAAACTTTTAGAATAGAAATCCCAACAAGTTAACGGAAAGCTACTTAAAGACAAAGTATTATAATGTTTTGCTATTGCATTTTCGTAATTAGAAAGTTTCATTTTTAATCAATTTTGAGCAAATCTAAAATGATTTTTCAAAAACAAACGCTTTATTTCAAAGATTAACTTTTGTTCAATGTTTTTTAAAACTCAAATCGCAATTGAACTTCAACAATTTTCTTTATTTCTGTGTTCAAATTATTAAGCGAAATTCCGAGTAATCGAACCGAATCTTTCATTCGTTCTTGATAAAGCAATTCTTTGGCCGTTTCAAATAGCAAACCTTTATCTGAAATAAAATAAGGCAAGGTTTTACTTCTTGTTTGTGTAGTAAAATCGCTGTATTTAATCTTCAATGTAACTGATTTACCAGAAATGTTATATTTCTTTAATCGTTTCTCTAATTCAGCCGCAATGCGCTCTAAACGCTCTTGCATGAAGATTTCTGAGGTCAGATTTTCATTAAAAGTGTGTTCGGCTGCAACTGATTTAGAAATTCTATTTGGTTTAACTTCACTATTGTGAATTCCGCGAACGATATTGTAATAAAACCCACCACTTTTTCCGAAATGTTGTTCCAAATATTCTTTGGTTTTGGATTTCAAATCTTTTCCAGTGAAAATTCCGTGATGGTACATTTTTTCGGTAGTTACTTTTCCTATTCCGTAGAATTTTTTAATGTCTAATTTTTCTAAAAAATCTTCAACTTCATCAGGATTTACGGTTTTTTGTCCGTTGGGTTTGTTATAATCACTTGCAATTTTGGCAACAAATTTATTTACTGAAATTCCAGCAGATGCTGTTAATCCAACTTCTTCAAAAATTCGTTTTCTAATTTCTTGAGCAATTAAAGTAGCACTTGGATTTCCTTTTTTGTTTTGAGTAACGTCTAAATAGGCTTCATCTAACGAAAGTGGTTCTACCAAATCGGTATAATCATGAAATATCTTTCTTATTTTATTAGAAATCTCTTTATATCGATCAAATCTTGGTCGGACAAAAATTAATTCAGGACAATTTCTCTTGGCTTGAATGCCGCTCATCGCACTTCTTACACCAAATTTTCGTGCTTCATAACTTGCTGCAGAAACGACACCTCTAACTTCACTTCCGCCAACAGCCAATGGTTTTCCTTTCAATTCAGGATTGTCCATTTGTTCAACAGAAGCGTAAAAAGCATCCATATCGACGTGAATTATTTTTCGATATTTAACTTCAGGTTCCATTACTTTAGTTTTTTACAGGAAAGAAAAAAACCATAGGTCTTTCTTTGAAATAACTCCAAATAGCTTTATTCAATAGTGAAACCTCAGAAATTGGTATGTTTCTAGAACGAAATGCCAATCCTAAAGAAAGAGAAAAACTCACAATAAAGTTTATGAATCCTATAATTCCAATTCCGAAAATTGACCAAAAAATAGTCCATCCATCCACAAAGAAATTCTGACCATACAATCCCAAAGCAAAGTTTCCGCTAGCGAAAGTAATGTGTCGAATGTCTAAATTTAAACCAAAAAACAATCCAAGAGATGCTGTACTTCCCAGAAAAACACCAAACCATCCATTAGAAACCACTCCAGCCCAATTTTTCTCAAACCAATTGGCAATTTTTTGGGTACGTTCTTTTCCTAAACTGAGTTTTAATAAAGGATGTTCTTGAATTCTGTAATAAACATTATTGTGTTTGTTTTTATTGGAAACATTGCCAGAAATAATTCCTGATAAGAAAAGAAAAACACCAGCAATAGCAGCATGAAAAATAGCAGCAGATTGAATTGGGTTCAAATCAGTTAAGATTTTACCAGATTTTTCAAAAGCAATATTTACATCAAAAGCCACATCAATAAGCCAAATAATCAATAAAGAAACTGGAAAGGCGATAAGAACATTTCCAACAAAGGCTATGAATTGAGAACGAAATAATCTTGCAAATAAATACGCGAAAGAGCTATGTTTACTTTCATTTTTGTTCATTTTTTTCATACCAGAATCCAAAGCTGTTGTAATGGTTGACGCTGTCATTGCAGGTTGTTTTGTAGCTAAAGTAAATCCTAATAAATATATGGCTATAAAACCTAAAGAATAATTCAAACTGTATAAAAAAGCATGACCAAAGGCACTGGTATCAACTTTTGAAAATAATAATTTGATGATACAAAGTAAACCTACAATAACGCCACCACAAACAGAAGCTTTTAGCATTGAAAAATATTCTTTAGAAGATTCTGTAATGTATTGCTCACCTGTTTTGGCTGTATGTTGGGTTATTTCGTAAGAAATTAATTGTGTGCTTTCACCAATAAGTTGACGGATATTATTTTTATGACAATTGTACTTGATTAATTTTAAAGCCAAATTAATAGTATTTCCTATCTTTTCGGAAGGATTATTTACTGTTAAAAGTGGAAGTAAAATCTTCAATCGGTACAATTGCTGTCTAATTTTAAGTAAACTTTGATTTACGCGCAAGGATATTCCGAATTTAGAACTATTGTTGAAAGCTTTGTCTATGTATTCATCACATTGTTTATGAAGAACTAAGGCTTGTTTGTAGTTTTCGTTTTCTGATGAAATATAATGCTTTTCAGAAGTTCTAATTTGATTAAATATAGTGTACAATTCTTTTTCTAAAGCTACAAATGGACTTTCTTGATTGCTATATTCAGGAGTCATCATAATTACTTCACTATCCATAGCATGCCCACTCATTCGTTGAGAAAGTAATCCCATGGTACTCATAATTTCAGATAAAGGAACATTTTCATTTGTTGAAGCATAAATATCAGTCAAATCGATAAGTTCAAATAAGATTTTAAGTTCTTCTAGAGGGATTTTGGTTACCCAAACTGCATCTGAACTGTGATAAAAGACTTGGTTTAAAACAAATTCTAAAGTATCTTCTTGTGGCTGAAAAGGTAATATTTTAGCAAAAATTCGTTTTTTAACCTCGTAAATAAAATCGGTATTTTGAAGAATTCCGGCGTCAGATAAAAAGTTGGTGAACTTTCTGTTTTGTAAAATGGACGTTAAATAATTATTGAAAAAGTTTTTCTGAGAAGGGTTTTCTCTCAAGAAATTAATCAACTTAGAAATAGAGACAACTTCAACTGCTTTGGGATTATTTGGACGGAAAAGGTGAACTAAATCCACAAGAAAATACAAATCATTACTAGATTCGCTAAAAACATGCGTCAGATTTTTTTGAAATAACTGTTCTAACGTGATTTGAGATTTTATTTTGTGGCGTAAATTCATAATAACTTTATAATTATTGTAAAAATACAATTTCAAAGTTAGAATTTTCTTAACTTGGTACTAAATTTAACATCAACCATTTTCTGTAATGATAGAAATAGAACGCAAATATTTAGTTACTTCTTTAGATTTTTTAAATGAATATTCGATCAAAAATGAAATTGCGCAAGGTTATTTAAGTTCCAATCCAGAACGTACTGTAAGAATCAGAATAAAAGGAAATAAGGGCTTTATTACCATTAAAGGAATTGGGAGTGAAAGTGGTGTTTCACGTTTTGAATGGGAAAAAGAAATAGCTACTGAAGAAGCAAAATCACTTTTAAAATTATGTGAAAAAGGTGTAATTGAAAAAACACGATACGAGGTAAAATCAGGAAAACACATCATTGAAATTGATGTATTTCACGGAGAAAACGACGGATTAATTTTAGCCGAAATTGAATTAGAAAACGAAAATGAAGCAATTTTAAAACCCAATTGGCTCGGAAATGAAGTTACCAGTGATGAAAGATATTATAACTGTTATTTAAGCCAAAATCCTTTTAAAAATTGGTAATTTTATTTTTGAAGTATTTCAATTGTTAAAATAACCGATCCTGATCTTTTATTGTTTACAATACTCATAAAAGCTCTTTTAGATAAATCAATTTCTCTTCCTCTTACGAATGGCCCTCTGTCGGTTACCTCAACGATTACAGATTTTCCATTCAACTCGTTAGTTACCTTTAAAATGGTTCCGAAAGGAAGTTTTTTGTGAGCTGCAGTTAGTTTAGTACTATCGTATTTTTTCCCGCTTGCCGTTTTTCTGCCATTAAATTTATCAGCATAATAAGACGCATGAGCTTTCTTTTTGTAAGGTTTAAACTTTCCTTTATAAACTAAAGTGCTATCTATTTCAATAGCTTCAGATACAATATTATCTTTTTTTATTGAATCTGGTTTCTGCTTTTTAATATCTCTTAAATTTCCGTTTTGAGCTTTAAAAGATAAACTTGAAAAGAACATTAAGAAACATAAAAAAAATAAAAATATTGGTGTGCTTTTTTTCATATCTGTAAAATTTATTTTTTAGCGGTCATATATGGTATCGCTTTTTTATTTATTGGGGTTTATCTCACAATTGCATTATTTTCATCGGAGTTGGATGATTTTATAATTGCTTGCGTAAACTTGTTGTTAATGGCGATTTCATAATAGTAAAACTTAAGACCAAAAATAAGACCAAATTACCAATATATAAGTAGTAGTAATTTGACATTGCTAAAAAAAGTCCTTTTCAGGACTTGCTTTTTATTTTATAACCATAATTTCCAAGGAATTCTAATTAGAATTAAAACCAAACCTAAACCATAAAATAAAGTTATTGATTTGAATTTAGATTCATTTGTAGCTCCTTTTTTATGTTTAGACCATCCAATAGTAATCAGTGTAATTGCAATTATATTGGTTAATGGATGTTCTAACATAGTTAATCTTAATTCCGGAATTTTCATTGCTCCTTCAGTAGAAAATGCTTTCATTCCAACTTCAGAAACAAAATACAAAATCAAGCCAACTACCAATTGTATGTGAGTTGCAATTAATGCAAAAAGAGCAATTTTTCGGTCTTTAGAAGTAAATTCTTTTTTAGAAGTCATTCCTATAATTGAATTAACAACCGCAAGTACTAATAATAAAAGTGCTAAATATGCCCAACCCGAGTGAAATTTTTGAATGAAATTATACATGAAAATTTATTTTTTGTTTTAACAAATATAGAAAAAGAAAAAAACTCTTTTACAAAAAATGTAAAAGAGTTTTAAAAATTATGAAAAAATTATAATTAGTTAAAAGTGTATCGAACACCAACTTGCATTTGCCATCTAGAAGAATTCAATCCAGAATCGTCAATTTGATTTTTAGTAGCATCAACATTAGGATTAAAACGGAAAGTAGGTTGACCACTTGAATTAACCGCTACAAAATCTAACAGTTGTACTTGATCAAATGTTGCAAAGTAACGTTTTCCCCAGTCTTTATTTAATAAGTTTGTAAAATTAAATATGTCTGCTGTTAATTCAAAAGTATGTTTTCTTTTGCCAGTATAGAACGAAATTTCTTGTGCGAATTTCATATCTATAACATGACTCCATTTTAATCTATCACCATTTCTTTCTGCATATTGACCTCTACGTGAACTTAAATACTCATCATTAGCAATATAAGCATCTAATGCTTGCCATTGCTGTTGCGCAGTTAAATTCGTAACAGGATCGTTTACTAAAATAATTTCACTTTGATTCGCAGGAACATAAATTAATGCAGATTCTGAGAAAGTATCTCTTAAGATATTACCATTATCATTATAAACATAACTGAATGGTGTACCTTCTGCTCCTTCATAGTAGAAACCTAACCTTGTTTTAATGTTTTTATTCCATTTAAATGTAATTAGCCCATTACTTAATAATCTTGTCCCTTGTGAAAAATCTGACATTGAAACACCACCTACTTTATTAGAACCATTAACTGTTTCAATATTATTCCACTGAGAACTATTTTGAGAAGATGTAGCGTCAAACAAAACTGTTGATTTTCCGTAAGCGTATGTAGCTTGAAGGTTTAAATTAAATCTATTTGCAGTAAATAATTTTGACAATGTAATTGATGTATTATAAGCTTCACCTTCACTTGTATTAGAAGCTAAATAAATTCCTTGATAAGTAGGATCTAAACGAGTAGTACTGTAACGAGGTCTATTATCTGGTCCGGTTAAAAATTGTGTTGGTTCTGCTAAATTTAAGTTTTCGTAATTTATTGCTGAGATATTATCATTATAAGTAATATCTGCAGAAATTGTAAACCCAAGCGGTAAACGTTGGTCAACTGCTAAACTTGCTTTAAAAACTTGTGGTAAACGAAAATCTTTAGCAAATAAATCTATATTACCGCCAAACTGACCTGGAGCACCAACATTACCTGGAAGTGGCCCAAGAGGTGCACCATTATAATTTAATTGACTATTTACACTTGGATTAGGGTTAAAAACAGGCATACTTGGGTTGGTAACACCGTTAATATCAATAGCTCCTTGAGTTACTCCATTATTATTGTATGTACCTCCAGGCCATACTAATGGAAGTCTTGATGTGAAAATACCAACACCACCACTAATTTGAGTCTTTTTATTTCCGTTTACATCATAATTAAATCCTAATCTTGGTGAAATATGAGCATAATTATCAATTTTCTTACCAACCTCAGCACCTTTTAAATCTTTACCATTTGCATTTAAAATACCTATTGTTCTTGTATTAAAATCATTATTTGTCAATCCGTCTTCCCAAATAGGCACATCTACTCTAAAGCCTAAAGATAATTTAAAATTATCTGAAAGTCGCATTTCATCTTGGATATATCCGCCAAGTTGCATAATGTCAAATTCGGCAGCTCCTAAAGAATTGTCGCCATCACCACCAACTAAAGAATATCCTAAGCGGAAACGATTAGGTTTTGCATTGTTTAAAAAATCTGCTAAACTATTGTATCTGTAATAACCAAAGTTTCTTCCAAAAAATACATTTTTAGAACTTGAAAATTCATTATTTGTACCAATAGTAATATTATGGATTCCTGTATTGATTTGAAAATTATCTGTTACAGTTAATGTTTTTTGTAGTAAAAGATTTGCTGTAGAAAATGCCTCAGATCCTAAGAAAATTGTTCCGCTACCATCTCTAATTTCTATTGCTGGAAATGACTTTCCAATTGGATTTCTATCATCATTAACAGCCGTGTAACCTACAACTAAATTGTTTGAAAATTTATTATTAAATCTACTATTTAGTTCTAAACTAGTTGAATTTGTAGTTGAAGTAAAATCTATACCTCCATTTGAAAAATTAATAGCTCTTGGAGAAGAATTACTTGGAGATAAATTTACTGCTTTTACAAAACTATGACGTAGTGCTAACTTGTGTTTGTCATTTATATTCCAGTCAATTTTAGCAATTAATTTATCACTTGTTAATTTTTGAACTGTATTTAAATAATCTCCAGCATTATAACTGTAATTATTGTTTAAAAAAGAAGTTAAAGTATTTAATTGCTGTGTAGCTAAAGTACCACTGAAAGGATTACCACTTGCAAGACCTATATTTCCTGTATAATTATTGATATTAAATGGTTGTGGAGTTTCATTGTCTTGTCTTTCATAGTTAATGAAATAAAATAATTTATCTTTTTTAATTGCACCTCCAGCACGAACTCCATAAGTTTTAGCAGTAAAAGCTGAAAGTTTTTCTCTAGGATTAGAACCTGCTAAGTTTGCAGGAGTTTTTCCAGCAATTGACTGATCTCTGTTAAAGAAATAAGCAGATCCTTCAAAATTATTATTACCTGATTTGGTTGTTGCGCTAATTGCTCCTCCGGCAAAACCAGAAATTTTAACATCAAATGGCGCAACACTCACTTGAAATTGATCAATTGCATCTAAAGATATTGGACTAACACCTGTTTGCCCCCCATTAGTTCCGTTTGCAGCTAATCCAAAAACATCATTATTAACTGCTCCGTCAATATAAATTGCGTTATATCGATTATTTTGTCCGCCAATTGAAATCACATCATCACCACGCAATTGAGCTTGCGGTGTTAATCTTGCAAAATCAGAAATATTTCTAGAAAGTGACGGTAAACCTTGCACCTTTTTAGAATCAATAATGGTTTGCGCTCCTGTTTTATTGGAATCAAAAACGTTATCTTTTTTAGTTTGAATTACAACTTCATCTAATACGCTAGATTCAGAAGTTAATACAACATTGGTATTGAATGTTTCACCTAAAGCTAAATAAATTTCATCTTGTGACTCTGCTTTATAGCCAACAAAAGTAAAAGTGACTTTGTAAGGCCCACCTGTTCTCATATTAGAAATTCTAAAATAACCTTTTTCATCTGTTGATGCCGAATACTTCGTTCCAGAAGGAGTATGAACGGCTAAAACAGACGCCCCAGGTAAAGTACCGTCTTTATCTTCAACTTTTCCTGACAAAGAAGAGTTGGTATTCCCTTGAGAAAACATTACTGTTGCCATCAAAAGAAACATTACTGAAAATAAATTAGTTGCAATTTTTTTCATATTGTTTTGGTTTTTAAATTATTTGTGCAAAATTGTAACTTTATTACTTTACATATGTTAAGTTAATGTTAATAAAGTGTTTTTTGTTGCGTTTTTCTTAGTCAATTTTATTTTTGGTGAAGAAAATTATGAAAAAAATAATTTTTTATGATTATCAATAAAAAAACCTCAATATTTTTACATATTAAGGTTTAAATTGAGATTCTTGTTGTTTTATTTTACTTATTATCAAGGAAATGTTTAAGTAAAAAAGAAGTTGAATTATCGTGATTGTTAACTTTTTTAGAATTTATTTCCTCTAAAATTGAATTGGCCAATTGCTTTCCAAGTTCAACACCCCATTGATCATAACTAAAAATATTCCAAATAACACCTTGAACAAATATTTTGTGTTCGTACAAAGCTATCAATGAACCTAATGATTCTGGTGTTAATTTTTGAATTAAAATAGTATTCGTTGGTTTATTACCCGAAAAAACTTTGAATGGAAAAAGGAATTCAGCTTTTTCTACTGAAACTCCTTGTTTATCAAATTCAGCTTTTACTTGTTCTGGTGTTTTTCCATTTAACAAAGCTTCAGTTTGAGCAAAGAAATTAGACATCAACTTATCATGATGATCCATATCACCATATAAAGGTTTAACATAACCTATAAAATCAGTCGGAATCAATTTTGTTCCTTGATGAATTAATTGAAAAAAGGCATGTTGTGAGTTGGTTCCTGGTTCACCCCAAATGATAGTTCCTGTTTGATAATTTACTGGTTTACCATCTCTCCCAATACTTTTACCGTTACTTTCCATAATTCCTTGTTGTAAGTATGGTGCTAGCTTTTGTAAATATTGTGTATATGGAATTAATGCTTCACTTTCAGCGCCAAAAAAGTTATTGTACCAAATGCTAAGTAGAGCCAAAACTACTGGGATATTCTTATCGAAAGATTCATTTTTGAAATGGTTATCCATTTTATTGGCGCCTTTCAATAAATTATCAAAATTATCAAATCCAACTGCAAGAGAAATAGACAATCCAACTGCGCTCCAAAGTGAAAAACGTCCGCCAACCCAATCCCACATTGGAAAAATATTATTCGAATCTATTCCAAATTCAGTTACTTTTTGGATATTTGTTGAAACTGCTACGAAGTGTTTAGCAACATCTTCTTGATTAGCCGATTTTAAAAACCAAGATCTAATCGTTTCTGAATTGGTTAATGTTTCTTGAGTTGTAAAAGTTTTAGAAACAATTACAAAAAGTGTAGTTTCGGGATTTAATTTTTTAATTATCTCATTTACGTGATCACCATCTACATTAGAAACAAAATGCACATTTAAATGATTTTTATAATATTGCAAGGCTTCTACAACCATTGCTGGTCCTAAATCTGAACCACCAATTCCTATATTTACAATATCTGTAAATGGTTTTCCTGTATAACCTTTTCTCTCTCCGATAACAATTTCATTGGTAAAGTTTTTGATTTTATTTTTTACTTCAAAAACTTCAGGCATAACATTCTTTCCATCAACAAGAATCACCTCATTTTCTTGAGCTCTCAATGCTGTATGCAAAACAGCTCTATTTTCTGTTTGATTAATTAAATCACCCGTAAAATATTTTGAAATAGCATCTTTTAGATTAACTTCATTGGCTAAGTTTAGCAACAAATCTATCGTTTCTTGATTGATATTGTTTTTGGAATAATCAACAAGAAAATTATTCCATTGAATATGAAATTTTTCTGCTCTTGATGCATCGCTTTGAAACATTTTTTTTATGGAATTGTCTTCCATTTTAGAAAAATGATTTTCAAGTTGTTGCCAAGAGTTTAAATGAGTAGGATTAGTGCTCTGTAAAGACATAATAATTAATTTTGAAACACAAAATTAAATAAAAGATTACAGATAAAGTTACATGAAAATAAATTTGTTCAAAGAAAGAACTATGCAAACGTTGTAGTTAACAAAAAGGTTTTGCTGAAAAATTATTTATTAAACTTTATTTCTGCAACACTATCTAAAGCTCTCTTAAGTGGCCTAATTTGTTCTTTAAATCTTGGGAGATTTCTACTTTCCATTGGTTGTGAATTTGGAAGTTTTAATTTCAATGCATCTACTTGAACACCATTTTTCCAGAAACGATAACATACGTGAGGTCCAGATGCCAAGCCTGTGCTACCAACTTTACCAATTACTTCTCCTTGTTTTACTCTTTGTCCTCTTCTTACAAGAATTCTTGACATGTGTAAATATTGAGTAGCATAAGTTTTGTCGTGTTTTACTTTTACAAAATTACCATTACCAGCAGTGTAGCCTGCTTGTTCTATAACTCCGGCAGCTGTGGTCATAATTGGTGTTCCTGTTGGTGCAGCATAATCGGTTCCTTTATGAGGTTTCCATTTTAACTGAACAGGATGAAATCTGTTTTTAGAAAACTTTGAAGTAATGTGAACGAATTTTAATGGTGCTTTTAGGAAAAAGTTCTTTAAAGCTTTACCTTGGTCATTATAATAATCCACTTTTCCGCCTCTTTCTTGAATAAATGGAAAGGCATAAATTTTCTCTCCTTTATATTCGAAAAATGCTGCTCTTAAACTATCTACACCATCATAAATAGTGTCATTAATGTACCTTTCAGTAAAACTAAGAGCAAATTTATCTCCTTTTTTAGATTTGAAAAAATCGATTGACCAAGCAAAAACTTTAGTAAGTCTACCCGATAATGTTGGGTCAATTTTTAAATCTCTTAAGGTTTTAGTTAGTGGCCCTGTTAATTCTCCTGCAACAGTTCTTACTTTAAAAGTTAGAGGTCTTGATTTTTTAAATCCTATAATAGAGTCCGTCAAATCAACTAGATAATAATCAATTCTATTGGGTTGGTAAATTAAATATTGTAGTTTATTGTATTTATCTTTGGAACGTAAACAAACATAAGGCCTTTTAAATCCAACACTTGTTGGAAAAGAGTCTTTAATAATTTTTAAAATTTCGTAAGATTTTTTTCCATTAAGATTTTGTTTTTTTAAAATTTTCTCAAAAGTATCTTGTCTTCCTATTGTATCAAAATGAACGTTAAATTGATCAAAATGAAATCCATAATCAACAATTGGTTTGTAGGGTTCACTATCTTCAATAACAAATTCTTCTTGTGTATTTTTACAAGAATATAATGAAAATAAAACAATAAAAAACAATGCTATTTTTCTCAAAATGAGTCTTTTATTTTAACAATCTTCTCCCCAATTTTTCAATTCTTCATCACTCCATAGTTCTGGAAAGAAAATTCTTCTTTGATATTTTGGATGCATGTATTTTTTCCAATCACTACCCCCAGTTGCTTCACCAGTTCCATGTCCACTTTCAATATATTTTTTGGCTGCATTCAAGTGTCCCATAACCCAAGTGATATTAACCGTTTTGTCATAATGACGCATGGCAGCAACCAAATCTGGGTTTTTTTGATCATTTTCTGGTAATTCTTTGAATTTTTGCCAAATATTTATAGTGTTATATTCTTCCATATAACGCAGAAACTCGTCTTTATATTTTCGTTCAAATTCTAGAATTAAATATGACTTTTCACCTGAATGATAATCTTTTCCTGCAGCTTGCCAATATAAGTGCTCAAATGCATGAGAATATGGTGTATTTCTATCAATTGTTGCTCTAAAACGATAATCTATTAAATTAATTAAATCGGTTGAAGAGAATTCTATCAACCTATATTGTGCTGATTGAAAACCACTTGCAGGTGTTAATGTATTTCTAAATTTCATGTATTGTTCAACTTCCATACCGTCTCCCATAATATCGAATGAAGTCGTTAACATATCGAAATATCTACTTATTCTAGTAAGTCTTTCGGCAAAAAATTTTGTTTCAAGTTTTTTGCAATGACAAACTTGTGTTATTTCCCAAAGAATCATTTTGAATAATAACTCATTGACTTGATGATACACAATAAAAACCATTTCGTCTGGCAAAATGGTTCTTTGAGTTTGTAGATTTAATAAAGCATCTGTTTGAATATAATCCCAATAAGTAATTGGTTTTGACCAAAGCAACCCTTCTAGATGGATACCTGTTTTTTGATTTATTGCATCAAATTTTTTTTCTAATTCCTCAATTAAATGAGTTGTTTCTGTGTTCATTTTTTTACTTTTATTGTAAATGGATTTGCTAATCCTTTAAAAGATTCTAAATCCGCTTTAAGAGAACCAACAGCTAGACTGGCTTTAATTCTTAAAGGAAGTTTATTGTCATCATCTGATATCCAAACAGTTAAGCTTTCTTGTTCTTTAAAAACTCTTCCTGATTGAACCAATGGTCTAAATATCATACAAGGAACCACTCCATATTTAGTGTCTAAATCCTCTCTACCTATGAATTTTAACTTAAATTTTGTTGTTTCATCGTCAAAAAACATGTCGATTGCTATGGATTCACCCACTTTTAATTTTTCAACATTTGGATGATTTCTAAGATAATAAAAGGTAGAAACTATATCTTGAACATTTTCTGGAGTAGTAAATGTTTTGTTAGTATCGTTTTTATAATCTTTTACTAAGATAGTATTTTTATCTTGATTAAAAAAGCCTTCTTGGTTTTTTGTATAACCTCCCTCATCAATTTTTCTTACATAATGGTAGGGTTTTCCTGTAACTTTATCAAAATAAGACTCGTAGTTATCGTCAACCTTAAAAAACCATTTTGACATACCCGTTGTATATCCGCGACCAATTGCATGAAAAACTTTCTTGTTATTTTTTATAGCTTCTTTTACTTCTAATGTTGCGTAACCTGCAGTCACTAATCCATAATGAATTCTAAATTTAAACCATTCTCCTACATCAAATGCTAATGACCTTTGAGAATCAAAACTCACAGTTAAAAAAAGAAGTGCTAGTATAATTATCTTTTTCATTTTAAAATACTTTTAATTGATTTTATAACTGTAATACAATTTCTGTTCCAAATGTATTAAAACAAAAAAACTCCGTCAAATATTGACGAAGTTTTTATGCTATTAACCAACCAAAAAACTATAAATTATGAAAAACTTATATAAAACTAGTAAGGAAACCACTCCTTTTCGTTTTGTGATTACAAAGATAGGGTTGTTTTTGAATTATTCTCAATGAAAAACAAACTTTAACATTTATTTGACAAAAAGAACACTACTATAACGTTGTAATTTGATGATTGTTTAATAATTTTTAACTTTTATAGAGTTCCTCTCAAAGCTTGTTCTCTTTCTATTGACTCAAAAAGAGCTTTGAAGTTACCTGCTCCAAATCCGGTTGCGCCCATTCTTTGAATGACTTCAAAAAATAAAGTTGGTCTGTCTTCTACTGGTTTTGTAAAAATTTGCAAAAGATAACCATCTTCGTCGGCATCAATCATAATTCCTAATCTTTGAAGTTCATTGATGTCTTCTTTAAATTTAGACATATGTTCTTTTAGCCTTTCTGGAATGGCATCATAATAAGCTTGTGGCGGCGTACTTAAAAATGCTACTCCTCTTGAGCGCATATCTGCAACTGTTTTGATAATATCATCTGTAGCTACTGCAATGTGTTGCACTCCTTCACCTTCATAAAAATCTAAATACTCTTCAATTTGAGAACGCTTTTTTCCATTTGCAGGTTCGTTAATTGGAAATTTAATTCTTCCGTTTCCATTACTCATTACTTTAGACATTAACGCTGAATATTCTGTTGTAATTTGTTTATCGTCAAAAGAAAGAAAATTTACAAATCCCATTACATCTTCAAACCATTTAACCGCTTCATCCATTCTATTCCAGCCAGTATTACCTACCATATGATCTATAAATTTTAATCCAACTGGTTCAGGATTATAATCGGATTTCCATTCACTATATCCTGGCAAAAAGGTTCCATTATAATTTTTTCGTTCAACAAATATAAAAACGGTTTCACCATAAGCGCCATAAATTCCTGAACGAATAACTTCTCCATATTCGTCTTTTTCTACTACTGGTTCAAAAAAAGATTTTGCTCCTCGTTTTGTTGTTTCTATATATGACTGTTTAGCATCTTCTACCCAAAGTGCAATTACTTTAACACCATCGCCATGTTTTTTTACATGTTCACCAATTGGTGAGTTGCTGTTTAATGCTGTTGTTAATACGAGACGAATTTTATCTTGCTTTAACACATATGAAGCTCTGTCTTTTACTCCTGTTTCTAATCCTGCATAAGCTAACGATTGAAAACCAAATGCAGTTTTGTAAAAATGTGCCGCTTGTTTTGCATTACCTACATAAAATTCTACATAATCTGTTCCTAAAAGCGGAAGGAAATCTTGAGCTCCTTCAAATATTTTTTCTAGTCCGTATTCGACTGATTTTATTTCTTTTGACATAATTATTTATTTATTTTTCAATATAGTATCAAGATAAATTGAATCTCTGTATATTGTATCATTGACATCATATTTAATAACTGAATCGTTAAAAATCAACGAATCTTTTGTTATTTTTTTATTATTTATTTCTTTTATTTTTTCTTTAAACACATCTGATAGACTTATTTGATAAAACAAGAATAATGCAGCAAAAACTATTATGACTATGCCACTAATTATTGTGCCTATGATGCAAATTATTTTAGCTGCAAAAACATTTTGTCTGCTTTGATGTGAATACACTTCTGGATTTGAATAATATTCTTTTAAACTAGTATTTGAAGAAATAAGTCCAATTATACTTAATATTAAAGATGCTATTGCTAAAAAGCCACAACAACATCCAAATAATATAATAACTAAACTTATAATTCCTAAAATTAAAGCCGAAGGATCGGCAGAAAGTTTACTTTTTAGTATCATAGATTATTATAACCAAGATTGAAAATACTTGTCGTCTGCAATTTTCATTGCTTCATCAGTTACCATTAAAGGTTTAAAAGTATCGACCATAACGGCTAACTCTAGTGTTTCTTTTTTTCCGATACTTCTTTCTGCTGCACCTGGGTGTGGTCCGTGCGGAATTCCTGCTGGATGTAGCGATATGTATCCGGGTTTTACGTCATTTCTACTCATAAAATCACCGTCAACATAATACAAAACCTCGTCAGAATCTATATTGCTATGATTATATGGCGCAGGAATAGAAAGTGGATGATAATCATATAATCTTGGTACAAATGAGCAAACTACGAATGTTTTTGTTTCAAAAGTTTGATGCACTGGTGGCGGTTGATGAATGCGTCCTGTAATGGGTTCAAAATCATGAATAGAAAGTGCATAAGGATAATTAAAACCATCGTAACCAATTACGTCGAAAGGATGTGTGGCATACACCATTTCAAAAATTTCATCTTTCTTTTTTACTTTGATTATGAAATCTCCAACTTCATTATTGGTTTCTAATTCATAAGGACGACGAATATCTCTTTCGCAATATGGTGAATGTTCTAATAATTGTCCAAACCAATTTCTGTATTGTTTTGGTGTGTAAATTGGAGAGTGTGATTCCACAATAAACAATCTATTTTCTTCGGTATCAAAATCTATTTTGTAGATAATCCCTCTTGGAATAATAAGGTAATCACCATATTTAAAATCTAAATTACCATAAATGGTTCTTAGTTTTCCTGATCCTTGATGGATGAAAATCATTTCATCGGAATCGGTGTTTTTATAAAAATAATCGGTTGTTGATTTTCTTGGAGCTGCAAGAACTATATGACAATCGGAATTGGTCAATACAATTTTTCGACTTTCTAAAAAGTCGTCTTGTGGCGTAATTTCAAAACCTCTTAATTTATAAGATTGGATATTGTTTGACTTAGCAATAGTTGGCGCAACACTATATTGAGAACGAATTTCTTTTACTTGTGTTGGTCGTTGCTCGTGATAGGAATTGGTTGACATTCCTTCGAAACCAACGGTTCCAAAAAGCTGTTCATAATACAAATCGCCATTTGGTTTACGGAATTGTGTATGACGTTTAGGTGGGATATTTCCAAGTTTGTGATAAAATGGCATGTTCTTTTTGTTTTAAAGTTTAAAGTAGGAAAGTTTATAACTTTCGTTAACACTCAAAAAGAATTTCTCTCACTCAGGATTTCTCTTGATGAGGAATTTTAAATGGATTAATAAGTTGTCCCATTTTTTCATTTAACAAATATCGGAAAAAATAAAAAAAAAGCCACTAAAAAGTGGCTTTTTTTTATTCTACATTTTCTTGTTTTCCAAGTTTTGCATTTCTTTTACCGTATAGGAAATAAACAATTACACCTATTAATAACCATCCTAAAGATAATAATTGCGCATCCTTACTAAGATTAATCATTAAATAAGTATTAATACAAATACCACATATTGCTATCACAGGCAATGCAGGAACCTTAAAAGTTCTTTCTATATTTGGTTGCTTAATTCTTAACATCCAAACAGCTACACATACCATTGTAAAGGCAAACAAGGTTCCGAAACTCGTCATATCTGCTAACTTGTTTATTGGCGTAAAAGCAGCTACTGTTGCTATAACCGCGCCTAAAATCATAAGATTAGTTTTAGGTGTTCCTGAAATAGGATTGACTTTAGAAAATACTTGAGGAATTAGACCATCTTTTGACATGCCAAGAAAAATTCTTGATTGTCCCATAATCATTACCATTAACACCGATATTAAACCAACTGTTGCTGCAATTGTTATAATGTAACCAGCCCAAGCTTGTCCTGCTATATCAAAAGCATAAGCTACAGGAGCTTTTATTGCATCTGGATATTTCCCAAGTGGATTAAAATCTTTATAGTTCATCATACCAGTTAGTACAAGTGAAACTAAAATATATAACAATGTACAAATTAATAAAGAAGCTATAATTGCAAAAGGGACATCTTTCTTTGGATTCTTTGCTTCACCTGCTTGTGTCGAAACAGCATCAAAACCTACGTAAGCAAAGAAAATTGCAGCAGCACCTGATACAATACCTCCAAATCCATATGCTTCATGGGTAGTATTCTTATCTATAATTTGAGTGGCATCTGGAATAAATGGAGACCAATTTTCTGGATTGATAAAAAAAGCTCCTGCAATTATAACGAATATGATTGCAGATACCTTCATGATAACAATCAAGTTATTCGCTTTGGCAGCGCTTTGTGTTCCTTTAATTAAAATTGAAATAACAAAAAGTACTATTAAAAAAGCTGGTAAATTCATTGAAAAACCTTCTCCTGTGTAACTACTTGGGTCAGTGGTTAACCATTCAGGAAGCTTTATTCCAAACATTTTTAATAATTTATTGAAATAGCCTGACCAAGATACAGCTACAGTCATAGATCCCATTGCGTATTCTAATATTAAACCCCATCCTATAATCCATGCGAAAATTTCACCAATTGTTCCATAAGCATAAGCATAAGCTGAACCTTCAACTGGTAAAATAGAGGCAAATTCAGAATAACAAAGAGCAGCAAAAACACAAGCAACTCCTGCAATAATAAAAGATAATGCTAAAGCTGGACCTGCATGATAATAAGCTCCTGTTCCTGTTAATACAAAGATTCCACCACCAATTATAGCTCCTACACCTATTGCCGTAAGGCTCCATTTTCCTAAAACTTTCTTTAATTCACTCTTTTTCATATCGGCTTCAAAAGCAGATACGGGTTTAACTCTCCAAATAGACATAATTTAGTTTTTTAGTTTATTGTGTTCAAATATACTTTTTTTGTTTAATAATTTTACGAATATAGAAAATTTATAGGTTTAAAACCAAAATCCTACATTAATCCAAGTAAATCCCTTGGGTAATTCTGGTGACCAAGAATATTTAATTTCAATTGGCCCTAAAACGGTTTCAAGTCCATATCCAAATGCATATCCAGAGTATCTTGGTGTTGAAAGCCAATTAACTGAACTGAATAATTTATTTTCAACATTGGCATAGTTTGCAGAAAAATTAATGTGATTTTTCTTTAAGAACTCTACATCAATTGTGGCTAATGATTTAATATAACTATCTGATGAGATGCTTAAAAAATCATAGCCATAAAAGTGTCTAAAATTGTTTATTGTATTAAATCCGTAACCACCTAAAACAAAATCTAAGAAATGAACACTATCTTCTCCAAAAGAGAAACCTGCTTCAGATTGTAGTCTTAAATTAAATATTTTATAAAAAGTTCTTGTAATACCTGCTTCTCCTTTTAAAATCGAAAATCTATTAAATTGATTTGTATAATTACTAGAATACAAATAGGATTGTAAATCTCCATTAAAAAACCATCCTTTTTTAGGGAAAAATTTATTGTCAAATGAATCATATTTTAAGTAACTAAATGCACTTGAATAATTACTATTTTCAAAAATTGTATTATTACTTTCTAATGTTTTTGACCTAATTCTTAAATGTTTTAATTCTACTCCGGCTCCAATTAAAAACTTTTGAGCAAAAATTGTTTGAACATAGACTTGATTTGTTATATCAGAAAAATCTATATTTAGAGAATTTATTCCATATTGTGAAAAGAGATTTCCATTATTAAAGTCTGTTAAAACATTTTTATTGAATTGACTAAATTGAGATTTAAAACCAAAACTAAAATAAAATCCATTATCAATATAATAGTTAAGGTTATATCTGAAATTGTCTCCAAGTCCAAAATCTATTGCTAAAACATCGTTCCTTAAAAATAGTTTTTTCTGTGTTAGATTAACTAAAACTGCACTTTTGTATAAATCATCATAATGTAATCCGAATTTTAAAAACGTTTTATTCTTGTTCTCAATTAGATTTAAATTAATGTCATCGCCGTTTGTTAATTCATTAATTTGGTAATTAATAGCGCTAAAATTTCCTGTTGCATCAAGAGTGTTGATTCCTTTTTTTAACAGATCGTAACTAATTTTACTTCCTTTTTTAAAACCAAGTTTCCCAATTACATAGGCATGTGTATAATCTTTAAGTGTATTAATTGTTATTTTCTTTACATCTAAACTATCTCTAGTAACATTTAGTTTCTGAATTTTATAATATCTTGTTTCTGAACTCAACTTTTTTAATTCATCAAATACCTTTAATGCCGCATCTTCTCCTTTTTGAATGATTTCTTTACCCTTGTCAAATGATATTACCGTATAGTCTTTAATATCAGGTTTTATGTAGATATCTGTCTTTTTTATCTTCTCTTTCATACCTTCAATCATCTGAAGATTTGAAATTTGAACCAAAATCTTTGTAGCTTCTTTCAATGAATTTCTTCCCTTTAATCCGTCCTGAACGTCAACACCAATAATGATATCAGCTCCCATTTTTTTTACTTCATCAATAGGGTAATTATTAGTTACTCCACCATCTATTAACATTTCCCCATCTATTTCTATAGGAGAAAACAACGTTGGAAAAGCCGAACTCGCTAAAAGTGCTTGAGGTAAATATCCTTTATTTAATATTAATTGTTCGCCGGTTTCTATATCGGTTGCAATGCATAAAAAAGGAATTGGAAGTTTATTAAAATCTCTAATATGCCTTACAGAATGGGTGAGTTTTGTGAGTAAATTATAATTATACATTCCTTTTGAAAGTGCTATTGGAACTCCCAAACTAAATTTATTGAATGGTAATGAAATCGCGTAAAGCTCGTCGTTATGCTTTTCATAAAAACTTTTTGAAGATCTTGGTATGTAATCTTTTAAAAGTTCATCAAAATTTGTATTTTGAAAGATGGAATCTATTTGCATGGCGCTATATCCTGTGGAATATAATCCTCCAACTACGGCGCCCATACTTGTTCCTCCAATATAATCTATTTTAACTCCTGCATTTTCTAAAACTTTTAAAACTCCAATATGGGCAAATCCTTTTGCTCCACCACCGGTTAAGACCAAACCTATTTTTTTTCTTTGAATGGTGTCTTGTGAATAACAATTTTGAGATAATAGAAAGTAGAAAATAGAAAATAGAGAAAGTGCGATTACCTTTCTATAAATAATTCTAGATTTAAATTTTTGATTAATCATTTTCTCAAAATTTGAAAAACTTATTCTTTTTTGTAAAATTCGATAATTTTTTTGGATTTAAATACACCAACCACGTCAGAAATTTCTTTTTCTGAAGCTAATTTCAATCTTTTAACACTTTTGAAATGTTTAATCAATGTGAGCATAGTTTTTTCACCTATTCCAGGAATAGTTTCTATGGATGAATCTAATGCCGATTTACTTCGTTTATCACGATGAAATGTGATTCCGAATCGGTGTGCTTCGTTACGTAAAAACTGAATAAGTTTGAGTGTTTCCGATTTTTTATCGAGATATAATGGAACCGAATCGCCTGGATAGAAAAGCTCTTCGAGACGTTTTGCAATTCCAATGATGGCAATTTTTCCACGTAAACCTAAATCATCGATACTTTTTAATGCTGATGAAAGTTGTCCTTTTCCACCGTCGATGATGATTAGTTGTGGCAAAGGTTGATTTTCGTCTAAAAGACGTTTATATCTTCGGTAAACGACTTCTTCCATTGAGGCAAAATCATTAGGTCCTTCGACGGTTTTAATATTGAAATGTCGATAATCTTTTTTGGATGGCTTTCCGTCTTTAAAAACTACGCAAGCTGCTACAGGATTGGTTCCTTGAATGTTTGAATTATCAAAACATTCTATATGACGCGGTTCAACAGAAAGACGTAAATCTTTTTGCATTTGCGCCATAATTCTATTGGTGTGACGTTCTGGATCTACAATTTGAATTTGTTTTAATTGATCTAAACGGTAATATTTGGCATTTCTTTCCGACAATTCTAAAATATGCTTTTTGTCGCCGAGTTGTGGAACGGTAATTTTTACATTTTCGCCCAAATTCAAGGCAAAAGGCAAAACAATTTCTTTAGAAGTTAAATGAAAACGCTCACGAAGTTCGACAACTGCTAACTCTAAAAGTTCTTGGTCGGTTTCGTCTAATTTTTTCTTTAATTCTAAAGTATGCGAACGAATGATGGCGCCATGAGCGATTTGCAAAAAGTTGACATAAGCCATAGTTTCATCGGAAACAATTGAAAACACATCGATATTAGAAATTTTCGGATTTAGAACTGTTGAACGCGATTGATAATTTTCGAGAACTTCGATTTTTTCTTTGATCTTTTGTGCTTCTTCAAATTGCATGTTGGCTGCAAATTCTTGCATTTTGGATTTGAAATCCTTCAAACTTTCTTTGAAATTTCCTTTCAATATTTCACGAATAGCGTTGACTTGAATTTGATAATGTTCGGCCGTTTCGTGTCCTTCGCATCCGCCTTTACAATTTCCAATATGGAATTCTAAACAAACTTTAAATTTGCCTTTATCGATATTTTGTGATGACAAATCAAAGTTACAAGTTCGCAATGGATACAACTCTTTTACTAAATCCAAAATCGTATTTACCGTTTTGAAATTAGTGTATGGTCCAAAATATTCAGAACCATCTTTTATCATTCTTCTAGTTGGAAAAATCCTTGGAAATGATTCTTTCTTGATACAAATCCATGGATAGGTTTTGTCATCTCGCAATAGGACATTGTATCTCGGTTGAAGCTTTTTAATCAAATTATTCTCCAATAAAAGCGCATCTTGTTCAGACGAAACTACAATATGTTTTATAGTTACAATTTTGCGAACTAGCACATTTGTCTTTCCGTTATCGTGAACTTTGTTGAAATAGGAAGAAACGCGTTTTTTGAGATTTTTGGCTTTTCCTACGTATAGAATTTTATCCTCTTTATCGTAATACTGATACACTCCGGGATTATCGGGAAGTGATTGTATTTGAAGTTCTAAAGAAGGAAGTATCATTTATGATTACAGATTAACGATTTTTGATTTTATGAAGTATTTGAATACCGATTAAACGGATTTTACTGATTATTTATTTTTTAAATTATCTTCAAACAAATTTAACTTTAAATTCTTCACAAAGCAAATTGTATTTTTTTACTTTTACCTCATGTTAAAAAAAAATTTAAGAAAAAAGTATAAAGATTTAAGACAAAGTTTAACTCCAGAAGCAATTGAAGATAAAAGTTTGGCTATTGCTAATCGATTATTGCGGTTGGATATTTGGGATAAAATCTATTATCATTTATTCCTGTCAATTGAAGAACAAAAGGAAATCGATACTGAATTTATTCTTCAAATTTTAGCAGGAAAAGATAAAGAAATTGTGGTTTCTAAAAGTGATTTTGGTACTTTAGGAATGACACATTATCTTCTTACTGACAACACCAAAATCAAGAAAAACGAATATAATATTCCAGAACCAGTTTATGGTTTAGAGGTTCCTGTAACTAAAATTGATGTAGTTTTTGTTCCGCTTTTAGCTTTTGATTTAAAAGGAAATCGAGTTGGTTATGGCAAAGGATTTTACGATAAATTTTTATCAGAATGCAAACCAGAAACTATAAAAATCGGATTGTCTTTCTTTGAAGCAGAGGAACTTATTGACGATATTTCAGAAAATGATATTCAATTGGATAGTTGTGTTACACCAAATAAAATATATTTTTTCTAGATTGCATCGTCATCTAATTTATCTGAAAACTTTACGTGATCAGGAAATTGTACTGGCGCAAAGGCTCTTTTATTAAAAAATATTAAAATTCCAACTCCAACAGAAATTGCAAAATCTGCAACATTGAAAATTGCATTAAAAAATCTGAAATCATCACCACCCCATAAAGGAAACCAAGTAGGCAATTTTCCTTCCCATATAGGAAATTCAAACATATCTACTACTCTTCCATGAAACCAATCTCCATAAGGTTGTTCAGGGAAAAAAGTAGCCAAATGATATCTAGTACTTTCATCAAACATAATTCCGTAAAAAACCGAATCTATAATATTTCCTAAAGCTCCAGCAAAAATTAAAGCAATTGCAGTGATTAAAAACTTTGATCTTTCTTTTTCAACTGAATCCCATAGCCAATATCCAATTCCACCAACTGCAAGAATTCTAAATAAGGTTAAAAATAATTTACCATATTGACCAGGTATTTTTGTCCCCCAAGCCATTCCTTCATTTTCAATAAAAGTAATATTAAACCAACTCAACACTCGATAAGGTTCTCCATAGTAAAAATTGGTTTTTACGTAAACTTTAGAGAATTGATCTACAATTAAAATAAGGATAATGATAAGTGCTGCGTGCCTAAGTTTCATTTTTTGGTTTTTGTGTTGCAAAAATAGTATTATTTTCTATAAAAAAAACCTCTTATGATATGTTATAAATATTTTAGTTTCAATTTTAGTTGCCACAATTTTGTTCATACAATTCTACTATACGAACATAACCATTTTTCTTTAAGTCTTGTTTGTCAACTAAATCAGCTAATTTCGGACAATCATTTTCGAAAATTTTTGCAAGCGTTTTTTTTAATTGAGTAAAACAATTACCGCAAAAATTAAGACCTCCTCCATCACTTTCATCAATGTAAATTATATATTCATCATTTGGCCTATTTATGTAATATGTAAAACCACCTGAACTACCAGATCCTGGCACTCCCATTGTGCCTGAAGTTCCTGAAGTGTATGTTCTATATAAATTAATTTTACCTTCCTTAACAATACTTGCCCAAGATTTTTTTTTATCAATGTTTAACTTATTACTTCCTTGGTAGGCAGTGTAAATTGGAATAAATTTGATTGTTTCGTTTTTATCATTGGTGATTTCAAATCCTTTAACTGAATTTATTTCCAATTTTTCTGTTTTTCCTTTTTCTTCTATTCGATACTTTAATTTAGTATCATCAGGAAATTCAGGTATTTCGATAAATCCTTTTTTTAAGGAATTATCATTCATAGTAACTGTTCCTGAATAAAATTTTGCATTACAAAATAAAGGAACCAAAAAGACTAATAGAATTAAATTTTTCATAGTATTTTAATAAAAAAATAACGT
>CANGUP010000012.1 GCA_947457105.1 Flavobacteriaceae bacterium | reverse complement strand
TTCATCAATTGGCGTAAAATCTCTTGAAAGCATAATGTTTTCATTGTGATATTTCCACCAATTCATAAAATTACTTTGAATCTCTGTTGGATTAACTTCAGGTTCTCCCAATTTCGTTTGTCCAGAACAAAAAACTAGCAAAAAGAGGAATGCAAAACATAAATATTTGGTCATTGTGAAAACTTTATAGATTTCAAAATTACAAATCAATTTTATTATTCTTCCGTTTTATTGAAATTACTTACATTAAAACGCAGCTACCGAGCGAATCGCAGCTACCGCATGAATCCCTTCGCGTGGTGTGGTCCTACAATTTAAAATATTGAAAAACACAAACACCATCAAACATTCCTTATTCACCTACATAACCAGGTTATTTTCATTGTGGGCACAGAATGCAATTCCGAGCTATCATAATTTTTTTTTTCACAAAATATTAGCATTTGTAAAAAAAATTGGCACTGCAATTTTAGTTACTTTTACAAGAAAAAAAATGGCGCGATTTCAAGAAAACGACCTTCCAAAAGCCAAACTCAACGCAAGCACATTAAGTAAAGCTCTATTAATATTCAAATATGCCGACAACCACAAATGGAAATTCTATTTGGGATTGTTTTTCCTTATACTAACTGGCGGAACAGCATTAGCATTTCCAAAACTTATGGGAATTTTAATTGATTGTGTAAAAAACAACGATTTATCAAAAGCCAATTCGATAGCTATAGGATTGGTCGGAATATTATTTCTACAATCTTTTTTCTCCTTTTTTAGAATCTCATTATTTGTAAATTATACCGAAAATACACTGGCAAATTTACGATTGGCTCTTTACAGTAATTTGATAAAATTGCCAATGCCATTTTTTACTCAAAAAAGTGCAGGCGAATTAAATAGTAGAATTAGCACTGACATCAATCAGATTTCAGATACTTTGGCTACTACGATTGCTGAATTTTTAAGACAATTTATTCTAATCATCGGAAGTTTTATTTTATTGGCAAGCATCAATTTAAAATTAACTTTAATGATGATTTCTATTGTTCCTTTAGTTGCTGTTGCTGCAGTAATTTTTGGTAGGTTCATCAGAAAATATTCTAAAAACCTTCAAGATCAAGTTGCCGATAGTCAAAATATTGTGGTAGAATCTTTGCAAGCAATTACAGTTGTAAAAGCATTTGCCAACGAATGGTATGAAATTGCACGCTACAAAAACAAGATTTCAGAAGTTGTAAAAGTTGCTATCAAAGGAGGAAACTATCGCGGCTATTTTGCTTCATTCATCATCTTTTGCCTATTCGGGACTATAGTTGCCGTAGTTTGGTATGGCGTAACCTTGAGTATTAAAGGTGAAATGACCGTCGGTGATTTAATTTCCTTCGTATTATATTCTACTTATGTTGGTGCCTCTTCTGGCGGAATTGCCGAATTGTACACTCAAATTCAAAAAGCGGTTGGAGCTACGGAACGAGTTTTTGAACTATTAGATGAAACTCCAGAAAAAATAAATTCTAATCAAAATCAATCCACTGAAAAAATCAAAGGAAATGTAACCTTCAAAAATGTACAATTTAGTTATCCATCGCGACCAGAAATTAAAGTACTTAAAGAGGTGAACTTCACAGCAAGTTTTGGTCAGAAAATTGCCATTGTTGGTCCGAGTGGCGCTGGAAAATCAACTATATCTTCACTCTTACTGCGTTTTTATGATATTGATGGCGGACAAATTTTGATTGATGATAAGAACATCTACGATTATGATTTGGAAAATCTTCGTGGAAATATGAGTATCGTTCCGCAAGATGTGATTTTATTTGGCGGAAGCATTCGTGAAAACATCGCCTACGGAAAACCAAATGCCACCGAAGAAGAAATTATGATTGCAGCCAAACAAGCCAACGCCTTAGATTTCGTAAACGGATTTCCAGAAAAATTTGATACTTTGGTTGGTGAACGTGGTATAAAACTTTCTGGTGGACAACGTCAACGAATTGCAATAGCCAGAGCTTTATTGAAAAATCCAAGTATTTTAATTTTGGACGAAGCTACCTCTTCATTAGACAGTGAAAGTGAAAAATTAGTACAAGAAGCTTTAGAAAATTTAATGGAAGGCAGAACTAGCATTATAATAGCACATAGACTTTCAACCATTAGAAGTGCCGATGCTATTTTGGTTCTAAACGAAGGAAAAATAGCTGAAAAAGGAACGCACAAAGAACTACTCGAAATTGAAAATGGTATTTATAAGAATTTGAGCAACTTGCAGTTTAGTGAGTATTAGTAATAGTTAGTGATTAGTAAATATAGTGAAGAGTAATTAGTCCCGATTTACTAATCACTATTTACTAATAACTATTTACTAATCACTACTTACTTTTTCTTCTATCTCTTTCTGCTTTCAATAAATTCAATTCTCTACTTGTTTGTCCAGCAACAGAAGTATTTTCTTCGGCACGACGAATTAAGTAAGGCATCACATCTCGAACTGGTCCAAATGGTAAATACTTAGCCACATTATATCCGTGTGCAGCCAAATTATAACTAATATTATCACTCATTCCGTACAATTGTCCGAACCAAATGCGTTGGTCTTTAATTTCAATAGAGTTATCTTTCAACATTTCCATTAATTTATAAGAACTTTCTTCATTGTGCGTTCCAGCGAATATTGCCATTTTATCAATATGCTTCATCATGTAATCAACTGCAACATTATAGTTATCATCCGTTGCTTGTTTGGAAGCACAAATTGGTGTCGGATAACCATTTTCCTCGGCACGTTTGTGCTCTTTTTCCATGTAAGCTCCACGAACTAATTTCATTCCAATATAAAATCCGTCAGCTTTTGCTCTTTCATGTAATGCTTTCAGATAATCCATTCTGTCCCAACGGTACATTTGTAAAGTATTAAAAACAATCACTTTTTCTTTATTGTACTTGCGCATCATGTCTTCAGCCAAATCATCAGCTGCATCTTGCATCCAACTTTCTTCAGCATCAATTAATAAGGCTACATCTTTGCTATGAGCAGTTTTACATATAATTTCAAAACGTTCTTTAACTTTATTCCATTCTGCTTGTTCTTCTGCAGAAAGTGGTTGCTTCTCTCCTACTTTTGTATATAAATCTAATCGTCCTAAACCAGTTGGCTTAAAAACCGCAAACGGAATCGCTTGACGTTCTTTGGCAAACTCAACAGTTTTTAAAGTCATTTCTAAAGCCGCATCAAATTGAGATTCTTCTTCTTTTCCTTCTACTGAATAATCCAAAACCGATGAAACACCTTTGGTATTCATCTTATCAACAACTGAAAGGCAATCTATTTCATTTACACCACCACAAAAATGGTCGAAAACAGTGGCACGAATCAAACCTTCTACAGGTAAATGTGCTTTTAAAGCAAAGTTGGTCACTGCAGTTCCAATTCTAACCAGTGGTTCGTTGGCAATCATTTTGAAAAGGAAATAGGCTCTGTCTAATTCAGTATCACTTTTTAATGAGAAAGCAACTTCGGTATTGTTGAAAATTTTGTCCATCGAAATTTTATTAATTATGCAAATATAAATAGAGTTTTAGAATTAATTTTATGATTTTAACCACAAATTCCTATACTTTTTATCTTTATCATAATCGGAGGCTTGTTTTTCAATGTTAAAATAACGATTTCCTCTTGGATCGTTTCCTACTCCAGCCAAATAAGCCCAATTTCCCCAATTGCTACAAACATCATAATCAATTAGTTGCTGTTCAAAATACGCTGCGCCATAACGCCAATCGAGTTTTAAATCGTTACATAAATAACTTGCCACATTCTGACGTCCTCGATTGCTCATGAAACCTGTTAACTTTAATTCAGTCATATTAGCGTCAACAAAATCAACTCCTGTTTCGCCATCAATCCATTCTTGGAGTTGACTTGTATTATGTTTGTTTATAGATATTCCTTTGTTTTGAATTCCGGCTTGTTGAAAGAATTTAGCATTGTATTTTTTCATCATAAATCTAAAATAATCACGCCACAACAACTCAAAAACCAACCAATAAGTCGATTCATTTGCTCCAAATTGCTTTTCGTATTTTTTCAATTCATCGTGGATAAATCTAGGCGAAATACAACCCAAAGCCAACCAAGCCGAAAACTTTGAAGAATAATCGGCACCAACTAATCCGTTTCGAGTTTCTTTATATTCTGAAATGCACTTAGTTTCGAAAAAATAGTGATTTAGTCTAGCTATTGCATCTGTTTCACCACCTTTAAATGGTAAAACTGTTCTTGAATCTATTGGCTGAAAATCCAAACCTAATTCTTCTAAAGTTGGTAATTTTAAAGATTGTATTTCAGGAGATTTTAACTCTTTTGGTTCTTCAAATGATACTCTGATAAAAGAATCTTTCTCTGTTTTTTTTCTGAAATTGGTAAACACATCTGGAATATCTTTTATTGAAAACGGTAAATCTTCAGCATGATATAAAGTACTTGTGCTAAATGTATTAAGTTCACATTTCAATTTGAATAATTCCTCTTGGACTCTAGCTTCTTTCTGCTTTTCTTCATAGGAAACTTCACGTTTTGCAAAAACTTTTGATACTTTATATTCTTGCACAATTTTAGGAATTTCAATTTCAGGTTTTCCTTTTAATATCAATAATCCTGAACCAATTGATCTTAAGTTTTTATCCAAATCAATTAAGGATTCAAATAAAAATTGAGCTCTAAAATTTCCAGTTTTCTTGAAACCAAATTCTGTAGTTTCGAATTGAGAGTCATCAAAACAATATACTGGAATAATTTCATCACTTTGTGAAATAGCTTTGATAAGTGTTTCATTATCATGTAATCGTAAATCTGTTTTAAACCAAACTATACTCCTTCTCATTTTTTTTTATTTTATTGTTTTAGTTTAATGTTACAGGTTTTCAAACTTTTAAACTCTTAAACATTTAAACTCTTAAACTTATAGTTCATTTATATTTTTCAAATAATAATCAGCTTGTTCCAATAGCGCTGTTTTGTCTTCGGGTTTCATTTTTCGCCAAACGTTGTACATCATTCCGATTCGTGGATTTTTTCCTAATTTATCTTCATTTCTGTCATAAAAATTCCAATACAAACTATTAAACGGACACGCTTTTTCACCAGTTTTTAGTGCTTTTTTGTAGAAACAACTTCCGCAATAATGACTCATTTTATCAATATAACTGGCAGAACTTACATAAGGTTTTGTACCTACAATTCCGCCATCTGCAAATTGACTCATGCCGCGAGTATTAGTAATTTCAACCCACTCGAACGCATCGATGTAAATTCCGAGATACCATGCATCAACTTCGTCTGGATGAATTCCTGCCAAAAGCGCAAAATTTCCGGTAATCATTAAACGCTGAATATGGTGAGCATACGCATAATTTAAGGATTGATTTATAGCATCTTTCATGCAATTCATTTTGGTTTTTCCGGTCCAAAACCAATTGGGCAATTTTTCTTGATTGTTGAAGAAATTCATTGAAGCAAATTCGGGCATTTTGTTCCAATAAATACCACGCATGTATTCGCGCCAGCCAATTATTTGACGCACAAAACCCTCTAACTGATTGAATTCTATTTCGTTTGGACGCTTTTGCCATTCTTCAATACATCTATCGATTACTTCTTTAGGTGAAATCATTTTTACATTCATCGAAAATGAAATTCGAGAATGATATAAGGACCATTCGTTTGGAGTCATCGCATCTTGATAACTTCCAAATAGTTGCAAACACTCTTCTGCAAAAAAACCTAATAATTGCAATGATTGTCCTCTGTTTATTGGCCAAACAAAGTTTTTAGCATCAATGGTTCCTATGGTTTTTACATCTGTTTTTGCAATCTCATTATAAATTTCAGAAACATCATTATTGAAAACAAATGGAGCTGTTGGCTTATGCTCTTTTGGTAATTTCTTTCTGTTTTCACCGTCATAGTTCCATTGACCTGTTAGTGGCTTATCGCCTTCCATCATGACGTTGTGCTTTTTTCGCATGGCTCGATAAAAACTTTCCATTAGGTATGTTTTCTTGCCTTCAAAAAAATCTCCGAGTTCATTTCGAGAAGTAAAAAAATGTTCCGAGTCAACTGCAGTACTAGAAATTGAAACAGCGTTACAAAGACTTTTCAAATCCAAATCCACTCGATATTCATCAGGAAATTGATATTCAAAATGTTTAAAATCATGTTCTGAAATTAAGTTTTGAATATTTTTTTCAAAAGATTGTAAGTTATTTTTATCATTTAGACAGATATAGATAACTTTATGATTTTGAGACAGTAAATTATTTTTCAGATCTTGCATTGCTGCAAATATTCCAACTACTTTTTGAATATGATGCTTAGCATAATCGGTTTCGGAACGAATTTCCATCATCACATAAGTAACCGATCCATCGACGGTTTTAAACCAAGAATGATTACTATTTAATTGATCTCCGAGAATTAATCGTAAGGTTTTTGACATTTATTTTTTTTAAACCATTAAGGTATTAAGTTTCATCAAGCTATTCACTAATTACTATTCATTAATTACTATTCACTAATTACTATTCACTAATTACTATTCACTAATTACTTTTTCCTCTACATTTATCACTACAATATTTTACTTCTTCCCAAACTTTCTCCCACTTTTTTCGCCAAGTGAATGGTTTTTGGCAAACAATACACGTTTTACTTGGAAGGTTTTGCTTTTTTACTCCTCGCATTTTTAGGTTTTTTTGGTTACTTACATGTTTTTTCAAGATTCGTTTTCCTTCTTCTTTCACATCGTCGTTCTTTCTAAAACTCCAAACGATATCACTTGCTTTTTTTCGAGTTTCATCGATATCTACGATAGGAAATGGATAATCTTTTCCAATTTCACAATGGTAAAATTGTTGTTCTATTGCATTTAATTTCCAAGGCTCGTGAATCAATTCTACTGGAACTTCAGCCAATTCCGGAATCCATTTTTTGATGAAAATCCCTTCTGAATCGTGTTCTTCGGAGTTTTTAATTGGATTGTAAATTCTTATGGTATTTATTCCTGTTGTTCCCGATTGCATCTGAATTTGTGGATAATGAATTCCTGGTTCATAATCTAAAAATTGACGTGCCAAAAAATGCAATTCGCGCCAATCTTGCCATAAATTGAAAGTGAAAAATGAAACTACCATAGCTCGCATTCTGAAATTGATATAACCAGTTTGAACCAAACATCGCATACAAGCATCTACGATTGGAACTCCGGTTTTTCCTTCTTGCCAAGCTTTTATATAAACTTCATTTTTTGGTTTAACTAATGAATCATAAGCTCGATTTGCATTTTCAAATTCCATTCGGCATTCGTCTTCAAATTTTTGCATAAAATGGCAATGCCAATGTAGTCTTGAAACAAAATTCAACATCGCTCTTTTGTTTTTAGAACCTTCATAATGCTGATTGGTGTATTGATAAACCATTCGCATACTAATATTTCCATAAGTCAAATAAGGCGACAATCGGCTGCAACCTGTTCGACTTAAATTGGGTTTGGAAATATGTTTACTATAATTCACATGACGTTCTTTAACAAAACTATCTAAATAACGCCAAGCCCAATATTCGCCGCCTTGTTGTAAGTTTTTATTTCGTGTTGTTATTTCTGTTGGAAGTTCATTTCCTTTTAAATTTTGATACAAATTAGCCTCTATATTTTCGAATTGAAACAAATTCAAATCAATCATTTTGGGTTCTGCTCGCATAACTTGTTCCCAACGTTTATCCCAATTGCTTCTTGATTTTAACTTGCGAATTACACCATGCATTTGCGATTGTTTCCAATAAATTTCATTAAAATCAAAAAAACGTTGCATTGCAATATCTCTATCGAAAGTGATTTTATTTCCTATTTCTTGATGTGAAAAAACAGTTTTTATGTCGTATATTTTATTCAATTCATCAAAAACTGATTGAACTTCGCCATGAAAAATATAAATATTAGTAACAATTGAATTTAATTTGACTTGCATTTCCTTCAACGATTCGTTTATAAACCGCCAATGACGCAAATCAGAATCATCATAATTCATTACTGAAGGTTCAAAGAAATAAACTAATAAAACCGGAATTTGTTCTTGTTGAGCCAAATAAAGTGGTTCGTGATCTGTAAAACGCAAATCACGTTTAAACCAAACAATATTTATAGCTTTTTTATTCAATTTTTAGAGTAATGAGGTAATTTCTTTATCAGATTTTGCGTAGCTTAATCGGTCTAACTGAATGGTTTTATGATAGCTATCTAAACCCGAACAAGTGATAGTATTGGCTTTTTCTAAATCGATAAAACCATCATCAAGTAAACAATTTTCTGGAATATAAATTTGAGTAATTTCTCCTATAATCATAGATGTACTATTTATAGAAATATCGATTATTTCTTTAAATTCTACTCCTAATTGAATGTTACTTTCAGCTACAAATGGTGCATGAAAACCGTTTTTAAATTCTGATTTTAAATTAGTTACATCAAATTCAGAAATTCCTTTATCGTATCTTGCTGAAGTTTGATGTGCTTGCTTGTAAATGGATTCATTAATATGATTAACTGTAAAAAATCTTGTATCTAAAATATTTCGCATCGTATCACGTTCTGGTGGACTTGGACGAAAAATCAATCCTATCAATGGTGGATTAGCTCCAATATGAAAAAAAGAACTAAAAATGGCTAAGTTTTCGTTACCATTCTCATCAGAAGTTCCAACCAAACTTACACTCTTAAAACCTCCTAAACTATTTATTAGATGAACTCTTTTTTGTTTATCAAGTTCTTCTATTTGATTTTTATTAATAAAAGTTTTTACCATTTTAAAATTTTTAAGCAAGATGAACCCATTTTCTTTCACTATTCAATTTGAAAGTTCCAATATGTTCTTTATTCCATTCGTTTGGTGCTATTAATGAAAGTGAATTTGTTCCGTCATTATTGGCATACAAATGATAAATTTCACCGATTACAGGCTCAAATGAAAATTTGGAGTTGTAAACCAATTCGTTCCATTCAAATTCTTGCATTAATTTTTCGTATTGAATTTTAAGTTCGTTAAACTTATTTTCAAACTCTTTATTTACATTGTTTATTCCTCTGCTTTTCCACGAAACAACATCGTCCATTTTGATAACTGGAGCGCCAACACTTGTAGAATAAGACAACAAACTCGCATTGTAACCTTCTTCTTCTGAAAAAACTACATTATCAGGTTTCTTACTTTCCATTTTTTAACGTTTAGAAATTTTATTATTTGAAATTGAACGTTGCAAATTGCATTTGAATCTATCAATACCTTCAACACGTTTCGCCACATGTTTAGTTTTGCAATTTTCAACTCTTTCACGCCACAATTTGTAGCTGCTAAATTTCAATTCTTTTTTCATTAAAGCCTTTACTTCGGCTTCTGTTAAGCCAAACTGAAACTTAATAGCATCGAATGGTGTTCGGTCTTCCCAAGCCATTTCAATGATTCTATCAATCTGAATATCAGTTAAATTTTCTTTTTCTGAGGTTGCAATTATCGGTTTCAAACTATATTTTGTTTAACTTTTATATATTTTAATTAAACAAAAGTAATCATTTTACACTAAGCAAAAAGAAATTTAACTAAAAAATAAGTTATCGCTAAAGTTTAAATGGATAAAATAATATCTCTATTTTTGTTCAAAATAAAATTTGTATGCAATCTATCGAAGCCAACGGTTACCGAATATTTTTCAATGAAACTGGATATGAAAAAATAAACCTCTTTATATCCGAAAATAATTATTCCTCTATTTTCATTTTAGTTGACGAGCATACTAATGAATATTGTCTCCCAAAATTCTTACCTAATTTGGCTACAGAAATTCCGATTGAAATAATTGAAATTGAAGCAGGTGAAGAAATCAAGAACATTACCACTTGTGTTGAAATTTGGTCTATTTTGTCTGAACTTGGAGCTGACAGAAAAAGTTTGATACTTAATCTAGGTGGTGGAGTTATTACAGATATTGGCGGATTTATTGCTTCTACTTTTAAAAGAGGAATTGATTTTATAAACGTTCCAACTACACTATTAGGAATGGTTGATGCCTCAATTGGTGGTAAAAATGGAGTTGATTTAGGAAATTTAAAAAACCAAATCGGTGTAATTAATGTTCCGAAAATGTTGCTGATTTCTATCGATTTTCTTGAAACTTTGTCGCAAAGAGAAATGCGTTCTGGATTGGCAGAAATGCTAAAGCATGGTTTAATTTATGATAAAAATTATTGGGAACAATTTTTAGATTTAACTAAAATTGATTTTGCAGATTTTGATACTTTAATTTATCGTTCAATAGAAATTAAAAACGAAATAGTAAAACAAGATCCTACAGAAAACGGCATTAGAAAAGCGTTGAATTTTGGTCATACACTTGGTCACGCAATTGAAAGTCATTTTTTAGAATCGGAAACACCACTTTTACATGGGGAAGCCATTGCTATTGGAATGATTTTAGAAAGTTTTATTTCTAAAGAAAAAGGTTTGCTTTCTAGTCAAGAATTTCATCAAATTAAATACATCATTTCAAATATTTATGAACCTCATAATTTTAGTGATGAAGACATTATTTCTATCCAAAATTTACTCATTCACGATAAGAAAAATGAGTATGGAAAAGTTCAATTTGCATTAATAAATGGTATTGGAAAAATCATTATAAATCAATCTGTTGAAAATGAATTAATTATTAAGAGCTTTCGAGATTATAAATCGTAATATATTTTTATAAAAATTATTGCAATTCGCTAATTTTATTTTTTACATTTGTACTGATGAAAAACAATACTAACAGTACTACCAATAGCACTTTCACGCTAAAAACCAATTCTGGGTTTCAAGTACTATGTGTTGCATTTTTAACATCTATTCGGACTATTTTAGGCTTGATTTTAGAATTATTCAAATCTGAAACTGAAAAACTTCCTATTGTTTATGCTAATATTAGGGTTTGATAAAATTAGATTATCTGTTTTTTAATAATCTAATAAATTTTCAAAATCAATGAATACAAAATATTTCGACCTAATTAATCAAACTTACTATTTTCCACAAGAAGAATTTACATTAAATAAAGATAGTGAACTACTTTTTCATAACATCGATTTAATGAAGTTGGTTGAGCAATATGGTACTCCATTAAAATTTACTTATTTACCTCAAATTTCAAATAACATTAAAAGAGCTAAAAATTGGTTCCGAAATGCAATGGAAAAAAACAATTATGAAGGTAAATATTTTTATTGCTATTGCACTAAAAGCTCTCATTTTGAATACATTATGAGTGAAGCCTTTAAAAATAATATTCATGTTGAAACTTCTTCTGCATTTGACATTAACATTGTTGAAAATTTATTAGAGAATGGCAAAATCAATAAAAGCACTTATGTAATTTGCAATGGTTTCAAAAGAGATCAATACGTTACCAATATTGCAAGATTAATTAATAATGGTCATAAAAACACCATTCCTATTATTGATAACTATGAGGAATTAGATTTGCTTCAAGCAGAAATAAAAGGAAAATTTAAGATTGGAATCAGAATTGCTGCCGAAGAAGAACCAAAATTTGAGTTTTATACGTCTCGTCTAGGTATTGGATATAAAAACATAGTTCAGTTTTATAAAAAACAAATTCAAGAAAATGATCGATTGGAGTTGAAAATGCTTCACTTTTTCATTAATACCGGAATAAACGACACTGCTTACTATTGGAATGAATTAGTAAAATGTATTAAAGTTTATATTCAATTAAAAAAAGAATGTCCTTCGTTAGACGGATTAAACATTGGTGGAGGTTTTCCAATCAAAAACTCTCTTGCCTTTGAATATGATTATCAATACATGATTGATGAAATAATAAATCAAATAAAAATTGCTTGCGAAGAAGCCGAAGTTGATGTGCCAAATATTTTTACAGAATTTGGTTCGTTTACCGTTGGTGAATCAGGTGGAGCAATTTATCAAGTTTTGTATCAAAAACAACAAAATGATAGAGAAGCTTGGAACATGATTGACTCTTCATTCATCACTACATTGCCTGATACTTGGGCTATCAACAAGCGTTTTATTATGCTAGCTGTAAATAGATGGAATGATACCTACGAAAGAGTTTTGCTTGGTGGGATGACCTGCGATAGTGATGATTATTACAACTCTGAACAAAATATGAATGCCATTTATTTACCAAAATATAATAAAGAAAAACCATTATACATTGGATTTTTTAATACTGGTGCCTATCAAGAAACTATTGGCGGTTTTGGAGGATTACACCACTGTTTAATTCCACAACCAAAGCATATTTTAATAGACCGTGATAAAAATGGAATTATAGCCACCGAATTATTTTCTGAGCAGCAAACAGCTGAAGATGTAATGAAAATTTTAGGATATAGTAAATAACAAAAAAACAGTTTGAAGTTTTCAAAAAATAGTTTTTCTTTGATTACCAAACTACAATATTAAACATTAAACACACAAAATGAGCAAAGGACCAATAAGTCAGTTTATTGAGAAGAATTATCTTCACTTCAATGCAGCTGCTTTAGTAGATGCTGCCAAAGGATATGAGCAACATTTACTAGAAAATGGAAAAATGATGATAACATTAGCTGGTGCCATGAGTACTGCTGAGTTAGGAAAATCGCTAGCAGAAATGATTCGTCAAGATAAAGTTCATATTATTTCATGTACTGGAGCTAATCTTGAAGAAGATATTATGAATTTAGTTGCTCACAATTCATACAAAAGAGTTCCAAATTACAGAGATTTATCTCCACAAGAAGAATGGGATTTATTAGAAAATCACTACAATAGGGTTACCGATACCTGTATTCCTGAAGAAGAAGCCTTTAGAAGATTACAATCGCACTTGTATGATATTTGGAATAATGCTGATTCAAAAGGCGAGCGATATTTTCCACATGAATTTATGTATCAAATGATTAATTCTGGTGTTTTAAAACAATACTACGAAATTGATCCAAAAGATTCTTGGATGGTTGCTGCAGCAGAAAAAAACCTTCCAATTGTAGTGCCAGGTTGGGAAGACAGTACCATGGGGAATATTTTTGCTTCTTATTGTATTAAAGGTGAATTCAAACCAACTACAATGAAAAGTGGTATTGAATACATGATGTGGTTAGCCGATTGGTATCCAAAAAATTCAAGTGGTAAAGGTGTTGGTTTCTTCCAGATTGGTGGTGGAATTGCAGGAGATTTTCCTATTTGCGTGGTTCCAATGTTGTACCAAGATATGGAAATGCATGATATTCCTTTCTGGAGTTATTTCTGTCAGATTTCAGATTCAACCACTAGTTATGGTTCGTACTCAGGTGCGGTTCCAAATGAAAAAATCACTTGGGGTAAATTGGATATTCATACTCCAAAATTCATCATTGAGTCGGATGCGACTATTGTTGCTCCATTAATTTTTGCATATTTATTAGACCAATAAAATACATTTATGAGAAGAGTTATTGTTGATTATGCTAAGCTAACTGGCGATATTTTAAACTTATTAGTAGAGAAATTTCCTGAAGGATATGACGATAGTGATATTATCCGTTTCAGAAATGCTCAAAACGAACTTGTTGAAGCTGTTGAAGTAAAAACTGAAGACACTATTTATTTGGTGAAAGTAAGTACAAAATTGGCAAGCAGAATGGAGAAATTTGACGAGGATGATGATTTAGATGCAGTAATCGAACCTATTATCCCTGTTGCAGGTCTTGATGACGATGAAGATACTTCTGGTGATGATGACGATCTTGAAGAAGATTTACTAAAAGACAAAGGCGGTTCTGATGATGGTGACGACGACGATGATGACAATGACGATGAACCTTCAGTCAACTTTGACAACGATGACGATGAAGAATAAGACATAAGTACGAAGTGAAAAATACGAAGTGCGAAGTAAAAATCCCAAATTTAGAAAACTAAATTTGGGATTTTTTTATATCTTAAATTAAGAACTTAGTAACTCATACTTCGTAATTCTCACTTCTCACCTCTCATTTCTCACCTCTCACCTCTCACTTCTCACTTCTCACTTCTCACTTCGTATTTTGTACTTCTCACTTACAAATATCTTTCTTCAAAAACTCTTTGATGATGATTCTGATGACCAATAATTACGAAACCAAGTGCTCTAACCGACATTGGATTGTTATTAGCATAACCAACTCTCAAAAGCTGTTCTTCATTAAACGATTTGAATAACAACAATGTTGCATGACGAACTGCCGAAAACTCTGTTAGCAATTCCATGATGCTTCTTTTCTTTCCGTTGGCTTCGTTGGCAAAATCATCTTCTTCATATCCGGGCAATTCGGTTTTGTCATTTCTAGCAAAACGTAAAGCTCTGTAAGCAAAAACTCTTTCTGCATCAATCGTGTGCTGAATAATATCCTTAATAGTCCATTTTCCTTCAGCATAACTATAATCAAATTTATCCATAGGAATATCTTGCACAAACTTGATATAACGATGTAAAGAAATTTCTAATTCCTCAACAAGTGTATATTCATCAGAAACTTGTGCAACGTAGTTTTCGTAAAATGGTGAGTATTCGTCTGACTTTAATTGGGATGGTTTCATTGGTTGAATTAGGTTATTGATTTCGTCGAGTTTTTTGTTTTTTAAACTTTTCGCGGCTTCAAGAAGTGGATTTGAACCAAAACCAAGCCTTCACAAATATAAACAAAACTTTAAAATTAAAAGCCTTTTCCATTTCTGATAAATCCCGTGCCTCGCCATTTCTTAAACCACTGTTTTGTGATCGCTAATTTTTTTGGAAAATTATTTTAAATAAAATTTTAAAAACTATCATTATTAATGCTATGTATCCCATCCATTTCCAATCAACTTTTTTTGTAACTTCTTTATTTGATTTGATTTTACATTTAGAATCTAAAATTTGAAAAACTTTAAATTCAGTATTTTGAAACAAATCTTCGCCATCTTCCATATCAATTTGAATTCCAAGTCTTCTCTTTGCAACTTTAAAAGTAAAATCTTCCATTAATTGGTCTTCGGTGAAAAAATCGTCTTCGTCATTTTCATCTTTCCACAATAATTTTCCGTCTTCTAAGTACGAGTTTTTATAAATTTCAATTTCTTCTTCAAAACGATTTCCAAATTCTTGCTTCATTTCTTCAGCAACATATTTTAAGCGTTTCTTTATTCCGTTTTGTATAAGTGAATATCCGTGAAAATTTACTGAACTTACACAACTAACTGTTACTATTTCAGATTTTGGAAACATTTTGACTAAACTTTTTTCATAATCTACTAAATTTAAGTTTTTACTTTCTTCTAAAGATTTAGTTGTCAATAAATATCCGTCACAAATTATTAAGTTTCCATTATAATATCCAATGCCAATTTGGTTATCTTTTGGATTTAAAATTTCATCAAAAGTTGTGTTTAGTTTTTGCTCAAAACAATCAAATCCTAAACTTTTCAAAAGTTCATTTTCGTTTGAATAATTCTCTTTATTTTCAATAATAATTAATGAAGTATTCCATCCCATAATTTTCTGTTTTTCTTATTCGGTTTTTTGCGGTTTAATATCGCACAACTTATGAATATACTTATGTCTATTGATAGTATTATTCAAATGTAAAATAAAAATTGTATTGATGAAATAGTTAGCTTTAAAATTCAAACGAAAATTAAGGTTCTAAACCCTAAATAAAACTTATTATATTGATGGAAAAAAATTTGATTAATTATAAAACAAAAAAAACCTCAAGAAAACTTGAGGTTTATATAAATTGATTTTCATTAGAAAATTAAATATCTTTGAAAATGGTGTGCATCAAACGTTTTTTGTCGTTGATACTTTCCTCAAGTGAAATCATTGTTTCTGTTCTATAAACACCTTCGATATCATCAATCATGAAGATTACATCTTTAGCATGTTTAGTATCTTTTGCTCTTATTTTACAGAAAATGTTGAATTTACCTGTTGTTACATGAGCAACGGTTACGAAAGGAATTTCGTTAATTCTTTCTAAAACAAATTTAGTTTGTGAAGTATTATTCAAGAAAACACCAACATAAGCTATGAATGAATATCCTAATTTTTCATAATCTAATGTCAATGAAGAACCCATAATGATTCCTGCATCTTCCATTTTCTTAACTCTTACGTGAACTGTTCCAGCAGAAATTAATAATTTTTTTGCGATATCAGTAAATGGTACTCTTGTGTTATCAATTAACATATCAAGAATTTGGTGATCTACTTCATCTAAACGAAACTTACTCATAATTACTAATTTATATTATTGTTTTGATTTAGGAATACAAATTAATGCATTTTATTTAGTAAAAAACAAAAAAGATGTTATTTTTTTAAACCATTAACAAATTTTATGCTATTTCCTAAATAAAAATTAGCTTTTTGATTTAATTTCGGAATTTTCTCTTCATCATCTGAATACAACATTTTGTGTGCGTTGTACAAAACATGACCAAATTTTCCTTTCAACTCACCAATTTCAGCTATGTATGCGTTCAATTGGATTGTTCCATCAATTAGCTCTTCTTTGTATTGAGCAGCAAAATTCGTAATTATTTCTTTACCATCATAATTTATTTTGATGTTTTTATAAAGAAAATCATAAAAAACGATATTATTTTGAGAAATTGACAAATATTTTGCGATTTCATTATCAACTACATCGTTTTCGTGAATATGCTTCAATCCAGAAATTAAAGCAATAAAAATCATTTTACGAGTATATTCTCTATAATAATCCTCTTGATAATGTCCAGCTTCAAATAAAATTGTAGGAATATTTAATGATGTAAACATATCTCCAATGCAATTGATATTAAATCCGTCATCAAAACGACCTACCTGATTTGGAATGTGATTTTGAAGTTCATCATTCATAGCCACAATAACATTCATAGCTTTGGCTCGAACTTCGTTTATTTCTCGACTTTCGTTAAAAGCTGGAGCTAGAAAGGAAACTGTTGCTACATTCCCATCGTTTCCTGCACCAAAAATAGTTCGTTGATCGTGAAGATTGTAACAAAAATCGGGTTTGAAATCCTCAAATGTTTTACGAAGTAATTGACTTTCTGGTTGAGACAAATTGACTGAATCTCTGTTTAAATCTACTTTATTTGCATTTTCTCGAGTGTATAATTCTGCACCATCAGGGTTTAACATTGGGATAAAACAAAAAGTAAATTCTTGAAGTAACTTCACTCCTATTGATTCTTGCGAATGTATTAAATTGAAAAAATCAAACAAAGCTTTGGTTGTAGTACTTTCGTTTCCATGCATTTGCGACCACATAAAAACTCTGATTTTTCCTGATCCAATTTCGTATTTGTATATTGGTTTTCCTAAAACTGATTTACCAATGACTTCTGTTTGAAATTTAGCCAAAAGCGGTTCGATATCTTTTAAAGTAATGTATCTTCCGAAAAGTGAATTGGCTTTGTAGTCTTTATGTAATTCTAAATAATTCATACTAATTTAATTAACTTTAAATCCGTTTTCCGGAATCTTACCTTTTACACCTTTAAAAAAAGGAAGTAGTTCTTTTAAATCTCCATCATAATTTCCAGTTGGGAAGAAAGATTTACCTATGGCAACCTCTTTTTTAACAAAATCAAAAGCTACTGGAAGTATTGGCACATTGGCTTTTAAAGCAATATAATAAAACCCAGTTTTTAATTCTGATACCAACTTTCTTGTGCCTTCTGGCGCAATTGCTAATCGTAATTCCTCATAATCCTCAAAAGTTTTTGCAATGGCATCTACCTTATTAAGACCACCTGTTCGGTCTAATGGTTTTCCTCCCATCCATTTAAAATACAAACCAAAAGGGAATTTGAATAATTCTTTTTTACCTACAAAATGCATTGGCACTTCGGTAATTCCTCTTGTAAATAATCCTAAATAGAAATCGTGCCAACTTGTGTGAGGTAAAACCATAAAAACACATTTATTTTCATTCAGATTGTCAGATCCAGTTATTTTCCATCCCATTAATCGAAAGAAAATAAATTCATAAAGTCGTTTCTTCATCTCAAATATTTTGCGTAAATTTAGCATTAATCTATTATTTTTGAGAAAATATTTTTATTTATGTTATCAAAATTCTTAAGCTACTTCATTCCTATAAATGTCATCAAGAAAAATTCCTCCATAAGCAAAACTTTGGAGGTTACTTGGAACAATGGTGAGTTGGTTTTGGATTCAAAAAACACCAATTATTCTTATGGAAGTTTACAAAGAATATTAAAAAAAGGATTGAAATACATTGGTTTTGAAAGAATAAGAAAATTTGATAATATACTAATTCTTGGAGTTGCTGGTGGAAGTGTCATTAAAACATTAGTTGACGAAGTAAAATTTAAAGGCAAAATTACTGGAGTTGAAATTGATAAAGATGTTGTTGAAATTGCAAATAAATATTTCAAATTAAACGAAATAAAAAACCTTGAATTGATTGTTGATGATGCCTTTGAATTTGTTTTGAAAACTAAAGATAAATACGACTTAATCATCATTGATATTTTTCAAGATACAACAATGCCTGACTTCTTATTTGAAACGTATTTTATAAATAGAATAAATTTTCTAACCAAAAAAGATGGTTTTATTCTTTTTAATACGATGGTTATCAATGAAAAGAATCGAATTAGAAATTTGGATTATAAAAAGAAGTTCGATGCTAATTACTCCATAAGAATGTATCCAAAAGTAGAAACTCATAATGAATTATTTACTATAAAAAAACTTCAATAACTATAGCATCTTTCTAGCCTTCTCTAAATCTTCTACTGTATCAATTCCTATACCAACGTGAGTTGTTTCTACCATTTTAATTCGTTTTCCGAATTCTAAATAGCGTAATTGTTCTAGTTTTTCAGATGCTTCTAAAGATTTCATTGGAAGTGAATAGAAATCTAAAAGTGCTTGTTTGCGGAAAGCATAAATTCCGATGTGTTGAAAATAACGAACACCAATATTTACTTCTCTTGGATAAGGAATTACCGAACGTGAAAAGTACAATGCAAAGCCATTTTGATCAACAACAACTTTCACATTATTAGGATTATTGATGTCGTCTTCATTGGTGATTTCTCTCATTAACGAAGCTAAATCTACTTTTTTATCAGCATCGTTTATAAAAACTTCGATTACTTTATCTAAAGGTTCTTTGTTGATGAAAGGTTCGTCGCCTTGCACATTTACAACAATATCAACATCTAAATTAGCAACTGCTTCGGCAATTCTATCACTGCCGCTTTCGTGTTCTTTTATTGACATGATGGCTTTTCCACCATTAGAAACTATTTCGTCATAAATAAAATTGGAATCAGTAACCACAAAAACATCGTCAAATAAATTGGTGTTTTTTGCAGCTTCATACGTTCGAAGGATTACAGTTTTACCACCTAAATCTTGCATCAATTTAGCAGGAAAACGTGTTGAAGCATAACGAGCTGGAATTACGGCGATGATTTTCATAAAAAGGTTTAAAAGTTTAAGAGTTTAAAAGTTTAAGAGTTTAGGAAACTATTTTTTAAACTTTTTATAAATCAAATAAATCACTCCAAAGATAATAACTAAGAGGATAACTGCAACTATTGGAAGGAAAATTGCTAAGGAACTTATTGTAATTGCAGTTCCGGTTTCGGCGGTGGAAACTACTGGATTTCCTAAAGCTGCTGTTTTTACAGATGATGCCAATCGTGTTGTGGTGGTTAATCCTTGAAATGCTATTGCAGAACCACTTCCTGCAATTATGGCCAAAATGGTTGTCATTGTTGGAGAAATATCTACCATAGTTGATGACATAACTACAAATCCGAATATAGTTGCTAATGTGGTTGCAATAGTATCCAATAAATTATCAATAAACGGAATATAGTAACCAAATATCTCAAAAAAACATGGCTACACCGAAGCTAATTAATGCTGGTAAACCATAAATCCAAGCCCAACTTTCATTAAGTGGAATTAAATTAATATAAGACGCCAAACTCAAAGCAAAAACAGGAAGAAAAACCCTAAATCCCGATGCTGATGCCAATCCGATTCCGAGGCAAATTGATAAAATGGTTTCTAAATTCATTTGTAATTATTATTTATCAAATATATCGTTTTATTTTATTTCCAAATCTTTCAAAAAGATTTCAATCAATTCCTTTTTTCAAATCTCTACTTGCCTTTGCTGATGAAATATCCTTTTATAGTTGAACTAAAAAACATCGGGTTTTGTATATGAAATAAAAACAAATTTTATACTAAGTAATAAAGTAAAAGTTGAAAGTAAAAAATTAAACGATTGTTGTGTCATAAAATATAAAACTTAATTTATGTTGTTAACTACTAAAACAAGTAATGGTTTAACTAATAAAATATAACAATTTCTAACTACTCCAAAAAACTCTCATCCTTAAACCCAATCAAATATAATCTGTCTTTGGCTCTGGTAATTGCAGTGTAAAGCCAACGAATGTAATCTCTGTCGATGCCTTCGGGTAAATACGGTTGTTCTATGAAAACGGTGTTCCATTGTCCACCTTGGCTTTTGTGACACGTTATGGCGTAAGAGAATTTTACTTGCAATCCGTTGAAGTATTCGTTTTCTTTTACTTTTTGGAATTTGGCGTATTTGGTTGTTAGGTGTTCATAATCTTTCATCACTTCTTCATACAATTGGTTGGATTGCTCGTAGGTTAAGGATGGTGATTCACTTTTAATAGTATCTAAAATCAGAACGGTTTCAAACGGAATTTGGTTGGGATAATCGACCATTCGTATTTTGACTTTGGCAAATTTGAATCCGTATAATTCTTTGAAACTATAAATTTCTAATACTTCGATGATGTCGCCATTGGCAATGAAACCGGCTTCGTCTTTTTCTTTTAACCAAAAATAATTGTTCTTCACAACCATCAAGAAATCACCTGTAGATAAATCACTTTCTTTGTCTAGAATTTTAGTTCTAATTTGTTCGTTGTATTGGTTGGCTCTTTTGTTGGAACGCACAATAAACGCTGTATCTTCAATAGAATAATTGCTGTACGCTTGGTTGATTGCGTCTTGAATATCGTAACCATTAGTAAGGCGAACAATATCATTGAAACCGCGCAACTTGAACTTGAAATCGGTGATGAAACTGTCTTTCAAAAGTTCACGCAATTCGGTGGCGTTGAAGAGAATTCCGGAGTTTAGTTCTTGACGCATTACTTCGTCTAGTTCAATCCAATCTACTTTTTTGTCGTAATTGAGTTCTAATGTATCGGTGTTTAATGCTGGCGAAATATCTAAATTCACCGGCGGAAGCTGAGCTGTGTCGCCTAGTAAAATCATTTTGCAATTTTCACCACTATAGATGTAGGAGATTAAATCGTCTAACAAACTTCCGTTTTCGTACATTTTGCTTTCTGCGGCAACATCAGAAATCATGGACGCTTCATCGACTATGAAAATGGTGTTTTTGTGTTTATTTTGTTGCATCGTAAAAGCCACTCCGCCACCACTCGACTTCTTCGGAAAATAGATTTTCTTATGAATGGTAAATGCTGGTTTGTTGGAATAATTGGCAATGACTTTGGCTGCACGACCTGTTGGTGCTAGTAAAACGTATTTTTTATTGACTTCGATTAGGTTGTTTACAATGGTAGAAATTACGGTGGTTTTTCCTGTTCCGGCGTATCCTTTTAGTACAAAAATGCTGTCGTTGTTGACATTGGTGATGAAAACGGCAATTTTTTGAAAGAAGGCATCTTGCTTAATCGTGGGATTAAACGGGAAGTTTTGGGATAGAATGGAATAGAAGTTTTTGGTTGCCACTTGGAAATATTTAACCGCAAAGTACGCAAAGTTTTACGCAAAGTTCGCAAGGAATTTTACTTTTTTTATGAATTATGGAACGCGGATGAAACGGATGAAACAGATTGCCGCGGATTTATAAAAATGTTGTTTTGGAAATCTGATTTTGTAAAATAGATGGCTTTTTAGCCATGATTGGAGCAGTTACCTTGTAACGCGGAAAGCAGGAATAAGGTTTGTAGAAATGTCCGAACCATTCGCTCCTAATATTCATCGACATAAATTCTTCAAAAAAAAACATAACTTTAAATAAGACGAGATACTGAAAACAAGTTCTAGAGATACTGAAACAAGTTCTTGAGATACTGAAACAAGTTCAGTATAAAATTCGTAAGTTTGCGGTGTTAAAAATGGAATTTCAAAATGAGTATCACCGACAAAACTTATAAAAAACTAGCTATTCAAGTTTCTTTGAATGGGTTGTCGTTTTGTGTATTTGATACTTTGAGTGGCAAACCTGTGGTATTGCATAACATTCATTTTGATAGTTTTCAGCGTAGTGCGAAGATTGAAGATTTATTTGCTTCGGTTTTTAGGGAACATCCTGAATTGAGTCATAAGTATGATGAAATTGAGATTCTTCATAGTAATAATTTGTCAACTTTTGTGCCAACAGCTTTGTTTGACGAGGAGTTTTTAGGAAGTTATTTACAATACAATACGAAGGTTTTTGAAACCGATTTTTTCACTTTTGACGTATTGGACAAATATGAAATGAACAATGTTTACATTCCGTATGTGAACATGAATAACTTTTTTATTGACCAATATGGTTCGTTTGAATACAAACATGCGAATAGTGTTTTGGTTTCAAAATTGTTGGATTTATCAAAGAATAATGAGGAACGCAAGATGTTTGTTCACGTAAATGAAAGTCATTTTGAAATTATTGTGGTTCAAAATCAGAAGTTACATTTGTTTAATTCGTTTGAATACAAAACGCCTGAGGATTTTATTTACTACATTCTATTTACTGCCGAACAATTGCAGTTGAATCCTGAGAATTTCAAATTGGAATTGCTAGGAGCGATTGTTGAAACCGATGCTTTTTATCAAATTGCCTACAAATATATTAGAAACATAAGTTTATTTAATGTTTCTGATTTTACCAATAACTTTACGGAAAAAGAAAACCGCGAACACTTTATACTACTTCACTCGTGAGAATCATTTCTGGAAAATACAAAGGAAGACGCATTACAGCTCCAAAAAACTTACCGGTTCGCCCAACGACTGATATGAGTAAGGAAGCGTTGTTTAATGTGCTGAACAATCATTTCAATTTTTCGGGATTGAAGGTTTTGGATTTATTTGCTGGAACTGGAAACATTAGTTACGAATTTGGTTCGCGTGGTTGTGACAACATTACGTGTATCGATGGCGATATGGGTTGCGTGAATTTCATTAAGAAAACTGCCAAAGAATTTGACTTGAATATCACGACAATAAAAAGTGATGTTTTCAAATTTTTAGAAAAGCACAAAGGAAGTTATGACATTATTTTTGCCGATCCGCCATATGGAATTGAGCAAAAGGAATTTGAAAAACTAATCGAATTGGTCTTCGAAAACGAATTACTGGACAAAGAAGGCATGATGATTATGGAACATTCGAAGCACACTAAATTGAATCACATGATGCATTTTTCTTTTCAGAAGAATTATGGTGGTTCGGTGTTTTCGTTTTATGAGTTTGAAGTTGATGATGAGGAAGATGACAGTGAGGAAGAGTAATTAATAAAATTCTACAGCTTCTATTTCATCGTTAACAAATTCAACTGAGATGATTATTTCAGAATCGTTTGAGTAATATTCAAATTCATATTCTACTGAATTGGTTTCCTCTTCAAGGTAAATGTAAAGATCTTCTAAATTAAAATCTCTTTTTAAATCGATATTTTTTTCAGGGAATTGCAAATCAATTTTGGTTTGTATTTTAGATTGCAATTCAGAAATTGTATCCATTATTTGATAGGTTTTCTGTAGTGTATTTGAAAATGGACCATTAGTATCACCGTCTATACTAATTGAAATTGGTTCACAATTATTGTTATTAAACTTGTATTCGTTATCCCAAGTAAAATAAACATCTTCTTTTTTGTAGGTACATATCAATTTTCCTAATTTGGAATCAACTAAAGTTTTTTCTAAAGATTTTTTAGAAAACAAACTCCCAAACAATAATTTTAATACCTCTATCATAATAAAAAAATAAAAAAGCAGACCTATAAGCCGGATTCTGTTCTCGTCCCAAAAGACGATACCTTATCATTTATCTAGTCTCGTTGTTACCAACGAGATCAATCTTTCTACCCTTCGACAACGGACGAGTAATCCTTAAATGTCGATATACTTGAAATTTCACCGCATAGAGTTTACCTGGTTTCACTACAGCTTAACCTGTACATACTTTCTGTTGCACTTGTCCTCGTCTTTCAACGGTTGGGCGTTACCCAATATACTACTCTTTGGTGTCCGGACTTTCCTCTTATTATTACTAACAAGCGATAAGGCGGTCTGCGGTGCAAATGTAAACAATTATGAATTAGAAATTATGAATTATGAATTTGATATCTGATTTAAATTTGTACATTTAATCAAATTATTTTTATGAAAATTAGATTTCTTATTTTTATAGTATTATTTGGAATTAGCAACTGTTTTGCATGTAAATGTGTTGAGTATTCTATTGAAGAAAAAGTCAATATTGGTTTGAAAAAAGCAGATATAATTTTTTATGGAGAATTGATAAAATATGATACCTTAAAAATGACATATAGCTTTAAAATTTATGAAATCTTTAAAGGTAAAGTAGCATCAAAAATTATTAATGGAAATGCTGAAGGCTCAAGTTGTGATTTATTTCCAAATGAAAAAGGATTGTGGATTGTATATGGTAACTTCAATACTGATAAAACATTAATTGGATTAAGTGCTTGTTCTCCTTCTCAATCACAAAATTTTGGTCCAGGATTTCCTCCAATCCCATTTGAACTTGATTCTAAAGGAAAAATTATATCAAAAAATGAAATGGAAATGAGTTTATTTAATTTAGAAAATCAGAATAAATCTTTGCAATCCTTCATATACCAATTAGAAAAACTAAGACTATACAAACAAAATCAGAACACTATTTCTGAAAACTCAAAAAGTGATTTCTATCAAAAATTACTAATTGTAACTTTAATTAGTAATGCAACTTTACTTTTGGGTTTGATTGTCGTAATTGTTAAGAAAAAATCTATTTCTTAGGAATTCGTAATTTGGAATTCGTAATTATTCAATCTATATTTGTAATTCAATAATTTTCTATGGAACAATTTGTAGTATCAGCTCGTAAGTATCGTCCGCAAACGTTTAAAGACGTTGTTGGTCAACAAGCTATTACGAATACTTTGTTGAATGCTATAGAAACCAACCATTTGGCTTCTGCTTTATTATTTACTGGTCCAAGAGGTGTTGGAAAAACTACTTGTGCTAGAATTTTAGCTAGAAAAATCAACCAACCTGGTTATGATGATCCAAATGAAGATTTTGCCTTTAATGTTTTCGAATTGGATGCTGCTTCTAACAATTCAGTTGATGATATTCGAAATTTAATTGATCAAGTTAGAATACCACCACAAACCGGACAATATAAAGTTTACATTATTGACGAGGTTCATATGTTGTCTTCAGCCGCTTTTAATGCGTTTTTGAAAACATTAGAAGAACCACCTAAACACGCTATTTTTATTTTAGCGACCACAGAAAAACATAAAATTATTCCGACTATATTGTCTCGTTGTCAGATTTTTGACTTCAAAAGAATTACAGTTAAAGATGCTAAAGAACATTTGGCAGAAGTAGCTACAAGCCAAGGAGTTCAATTTGAAGACGACGCTTTGCACATTATTGCTCAGAAAGCTGATGGCGCGATGCGTGATGCTTTATCAATTTTTGATAGAGTGGTTTCGTATTGTGGAAACAATTTAACGAGACAAGCTGTAACCGAAAATCTGAATGTTTTAGATTTTGAAACCTATATTAAAGTAACCGATTTGATTTTGGAAAACAATATTCCAAGCATTTTGCTTTCTTATAATGATATTTTATCAAAAGGTTTTGACGGACATCATTTTGTTTCAGGATTGGCTTCTCATTTTAGAGATTTATTAGTTTGTAAAAATCCAGCAACTTTAGTTTTACTAGAAGCTGGTGAACAAGCGCAACAACTTTATGGTCAGCAAGCCCATAAATGCCAATCGGATTTTCTTTTAAAAGCGATTGAAATTGCCAATGATTGTGATTTAAAATACAAGGTTTCTCAAAACCAACGTTTGTTAGTTGAACTAACATTAATGCAACTTTGCTCTATCAACTTTGATGGAGAAAAAAAAAAGTTGACTTTATAATTCCACCGACTTATTTCAGAAACAATAGTTATTCGATTATAGAAGTTGTAAGTTTGAAAACAACAGTTGCGAATGCTGTTGAAAACCCTATTTCAGAAACAACTGCAAAAATTGAAGTTGAAGTACCAGAATCTGAAACTTTAAAAGAACCTGAAACTTTAATTCAAACTTCTGTTGAATCATCAAAATCTGAAATTGATATAAAACCCGATTCTATTATACCAAGTTCAGTTGAAGTTCAAAAAACAGAAACAGATTTTAAACCGGAAACTGGAAAAATTTCAGCATTATCTTTAGGTAGTATTCGTGCAAAAAAGGAAATGATGGAAGCTCAAAAAGGTGTTGTAAAAGTGGTAGAGCATTTACCAAGTGAAGCTTTTACAGAAACCGAAATGCTAGAACTTTGGTATAAATTTGCAGACCGATTAGGCGATAAAGGCTCCAAAATTATGGAATCACTATTGAGAATAAGTGATCCTAAACTTGATGGCACCACCATTATTTATGAACTTCCGAATGAAGGTTCTAAAATAGATTTTGACAAAGCTAAACCAGAACTTTTAGGTTATTTAAGAGGACATTTACACAATCATGATATTACAATTGAAGTTGTTGTAAATGAAGCAGTGAAAGTGAAAAATGCTTTTACACCACAAGATAAGTACAATCGATTGAATGAAATTAATTCGAATTTGGAGTTATTGAAAAAGACTTTTGACTTGGATTTATAAAAAACGCTTCAGTAATTATAAGCGTTTTTATATTTAATTTTCTTTATTCAAAAATTCTATCAATCCTTTCATATACTTTTCTTGGTCATCATACATGCTCATATGACTTCCGTTGGTACAATATAAGTAAGTTCCTTTTGGAAATTGAGTTGCCATCCATTTCATATATTCTGGATCCATCGTATCATATTTTGCTCCTATTACTAATGTTGGAACTGTGATATTTTTCAATTCTTTAGAAACATCCCAATTGGTTAACTTTCCTGAAATTCCTAATTCACTTGGTCCTTGCATAGTGATGTAAAGTGATTGATTTAATCTTCCCATTGAGCGATTTACTGGCTCTGGCCATTCATTAACGGGTTTTCTTAAAATATGCTTATTGTAGAAGTTTGACATTAATAATTCCATATACTTTGGATTAGTATAATCTTTTTTAGCTTCTAAATCTTTGATTGTTTTTAAGATTTCTGGATTCATTTGTTTGGCTAAAACTTTAGAATACTCACCATATTTAGGACAACTTGCCATCATATTTGAAACTATTAATCCTTTTAAATTGTCTTGATATTTAAGAGCATATTGCATTCCTAAAATTCCGCCCCAAGAATGACCTAATAAGTAGAAATTATCTTTGTTTAAATTTAGAGCTACACGAACTTGTTCTACCTCTTCGACATATCTCGGTAAATCCCACATTGTTGTATCATTCGGATTTTCTGAAAAACCAGTTCCTAATTGATCATAATAGATAAATTCAATTCCTTCTTTTGGAAGAAAACTTTCCATACACTCAAAATATTCATGCGACATTCCTGGACCGCCATTTAACAACAATAACTTGATTTTTGGATTGTTTCCGATGCGCTTTGTCCAAACATTGAACTTTCCTTTTGGAGTTTCTATGGTAACCATTTTAACGCCACCAATTTTAATTCCATTTTCTTCAGAATTAAAATAAGAGCTCGATGAAGTTTCTTTCTTACAAGAAATTAAAAGTAAGACAGTTATTACTCCGAAAAAGCATTTTAAGTTTTTCATATTGTTATTTTATATTTTACCATAATACATTGCTTTAACAATTCCATCTGAAAGCCCAATTTTTGGAACATATATTTGTCTAGCACCACTCCATTTCATTGCGTTAAGATAAATTTGTGTTGCAGGAATAATTACATCAGCTCTATCAGTATTCAAACCTAATTCAGCGATTCTTTGTTCGTAAGTAAGTGAATTTAAGTATTGATATTGAGATGCTAAATAGACGTAAGACAATGGTTTATCTTGATGTTTTTCAGATAATTTGTGAATTTTATTAATATTTCCACCAGAACCAATCAAAGTGATATTTTCATAAGGTTCGCAGTTGGTTTTAATCCATTTTTCGATTTCAATCCAAACGATTTCATTAACCATATTGTTCAGTAATCGTACCGTTCCGTTTTTAAATGATTTTGAATTAATCATTTTTCCATCAGAAAACAATGAAAATTCTGTGCTTCCTCCTCCAACATCTACATATAAGTAAGTTTTATCAGTAGCAAGAAAGCTATGCAAATCTGAAGAAGCAATAATTGCTGCTTCTACTTTACCATCAATAATATCAATTTCAACTTTTGATTTATTCTTAATAATCTCAACAACTTCTTTACCATTGTATGCCTCTCTCATTGCAGATGTAGCGCAAGCTTTGTACTTTTCAACTTTATAAACTTTCATCAAAAGTCGAAAAGCTTCCATAGCATCAACCATTCTATCAATATTTTCATTGGTAATTTCACCAACAGTAAATGCGTCTTGTCCTAAACGAATTGGTACACGAATTAAAGCCGATTTATTGAATTGTGTCTCCTTTCCATCTTGTTCAACTATGTTGGTAATAAGCAATCTCATGGCATTAGATCCAATATCAATTGCTGCATATTTTTTTATTGAAATCATTTATTCTTTTGGGTTGTATTTTAAAAAATATTATTGTCTTCTTGCTGATTTTTATAGTAATTATAGGTCTCGTGTTGTGCACGAAAAACAGACTCGCCTTCTTTTCTAACTCGATATTTATTGTCTAATTTCTCTGAGTGCAAACGTGCTTTTACGTTTCCTTTCCAACCCACTTCAAAGGTTTCTATTAATTGCTTTTTAATATCTTCTTGATAAATTGGACAAGTAACCTCAACTCTTCCATCAATGTTCCTTGTCATAAAATCAGCTGAAGAGATGAATACTTGAGGATTACCATCATTACCAAAAATAAAAACTCTAGAATGTTCAAGGAAATTATCAACAATACTTATTGCTTCTATATTTTCACTCATTCCTTTTACACCTGGAATTAATGAACATATACCTCTAATTTGCAATTTCATTTTTACTCCAGCATTACTTGCTTCATACAATTTATCAATCATTTGAAAATCTGACAAACTATTCATTTTCAAATTTATGTAAGCTGGTCTTCCTGCTTGTGCGTTATATATTTCTCTATCAATTAGTTTGTTGAATTTTGAACGCGAATAATGCGGTGAAACTATTAAATGTTTGTAACGATACAATCTGTAATTGATATCAAAAAACTCAAAAATTTTGGTTACGTCTTTAAGAATTTGATTGTGGCTTGTTAATAAAGTTACATCTGTATAAAATTTAGCCGTAGTCTCATTGAAATTTCCAGTTGATATAAAGCCGTAACGTTTGATTTTACCTTCTTCCATCCTATCAATGACACATATTTTACTATGCACTTTTAATCCTTTAATACCAAAAATAAGTTCAATTCCTTCTTGTTGCATTTGCTCGGCGTAGGAAATATTGTTGGCTTCATCAAATCGTGCTTGTAGTTCAATTTGAACTATAACTCTCTTTCCATTTTTTGCAGCATTTATCAATGAGCTAATGATTTGTGAGTTTTTAGCCAATCTATATAAAGTTATTTTAATTGAAGTAACTTTTGGATCAAGAGCTGCTTCTCTCAAAAATTTAATTAAATAAGAATAGGATTGATAAGGCGCAAAAATCAAATAGTCTTTTTTAGCTATTCTATTTAGTATGCTTCCTTCTAGAGACAATCCTTCTACTGGCAATGGAGGCTTTTGCTGATATAGTAAATCAAAACGACCAAGATTTGGAAAATCCATATAATCCCTACGATTATGGTATCTTCCTCCAGGAATTATACTATCTGTAGATTCAATTCCCATTCTATCTAAGAAAAATGAAAGAGTATCTTTATCAATTTTTTTATCGTAAACAAAACGAACTGGTTCACCAATTCTTCTGTCTTTAACAGAAGTAGCTATTTTTTGTAACATACTCTTACTCATATCACTATCAATATCTAATTGAGCATCACGAGTGATTTTAATCATGTGTGCAGAAATGCTTTCATACTCGAAAATATTAAAAATACTACTCAAATTATAACGAATTACATCATCTAAAAGCATTATATATTGCTTTTCGCCTATAGAAGGAAGAACAACTATTCTATTAAATGTTTTAGGAATTTCAATAATAGCATATCGAACTTCTTTTTTTGGTTTTACAAGTCCTAATACTTTAGCTTTTCCTGAGGTTTTCATAACCAATTTTATAGCTAAATATCCAACAGTATCCTTAAGTAAAGGGAATTCTGCCAAATCATTTAAGATAATTGTAACAAGCTCAGGACTAACTTTTTGTATAAAAAAATCGTGAACAAAATTTTGATGTTCTTGACAAAGCTCACTTTCATTAACGATTATGATGTTTTGCTTTTCTAATTGTTTTTCAATTATTTCAAGAATTCGCAAACTCTCCGATTGCTGTTTTATTACAATATCTGTAATATCTTTCACTAATTGTTGCGCTGAAATTCCTCCTAAAATCTTTTCACCAGTTTGTCCAGAGAGACTTAATCTCCTAACGGCTGCAAAACGAACTCTAAAAAACTCATCAAGATTATTAGAAAAAATGCCCAAAAATCTGAGCCTATCTAATAATGGAACGGTTTCATCTGCAGCTTCCTGCAAAACTCTTGCGTTGAAAGTAAGCCAACTCTTTTCTCTATCAATATATCGGAAATTATTCTCTGAACTCATAGTTAAATATATCTTGGAAATATAATTTTATCTTTTTTACCTTTATTTATTTTATTCCAATCATTACATTCGAAAATAATCGAAACATAATCTGATGTTGGCACATTATCAATAAAAATATCTCCAAATTTATTAACAAAATCTGTAATGGCACTATTATGTCCAAAAAGAATTAAGTTTTATAAACATTTGGACAAGATTTAACAATTTTTTTCAATTGATTTAAATTGAAAGTATGTAAATCATCATTAAACTGAATTTGGGTTTCTTTATTTTCACCCCAAATAGACAAAAATAGTTTTGCTGTTTGTTTAGTTCTTTCAGCCGAGCTTACCCAAATTAAAGATTTATTATTAAATAAATTCTTAGTTTCTGTGGCTACTTTAATTGTTTTTTGAATTCCCTCTTCAATAATTGGTCTTTTAAAATCATTAATTGGATTATTCCAACAAGATTTTGCGTGTCGAATTAAAGTTAATTTTTTCATTTAATTTATCGAACAACAATGACATTTCTTGTTTTTAAAATGTATTTTTCTTTCAACTAAGAGGAAAGTCTTTCAATTTTCCAATTAAAATCATCTTGCAATTGATATCTAATTCTATCATGAAGACGATTAGGACGACCTTGCCAAAACTCAACTTCTTGGGGTCTAATTAAATATCCACCCCAATTTGAAGGTCTTGAAATGTCTTTTCCTTCGTAATATTGTTCTAACTCTCTTAACTTGTCTTCTAAAACAAGTCGAGATGCAATTACCCTACTTTGGTCAGAAGCAATAGCTCCAAGCTTGCTACCTGTAGGACGAGAATCAAAATAATTGTCAGAAACATTGGTAGGAGTTTTTTCAGCAATACCTTTAATAATTATCTGACGCTCTATACTTGGCCAAAAAAAAGAAAGACAAACATTTGGGTTGTTTGCTATAGCTTGACCTTTTTCTGAATCATAATTTGTGTAGAAAATAAAACCTTCATCATTAAACTTTTTAAGAAGCACTACTCTAGATTTAGGAAATCCATCAACACCAATAGTAGAAATAGTCATAGCGTTGGCTTCATCAACATCATCTAAATCTTCGGTTTCATGGAACCATCTGTTGAATAAATTGATTGGATCTTCTGGAATAGTAGTTTCCAAAAGTTCACTTTTTTCGTAGGATTTTCTGTAATTGCTTAAATCTTTCATTGTACTATAAATTGCTTTTATAGATACAAAGTTACTTAGATTTTGTTTTTAAAACGGAAACAAATGTTAAAATGAATTATTAATTAGCCCTAATGTTGGAATTGTTTGAGCTCTTTTTTATTGCGTTGCCTTCGAGTACCTCTGGCAACGCAATAAATAAAGCGAGTTCCTGCAACAGGAATAAGGATTATCGATAAAGACCAAGCCATTCGCTCCTTACTTCGACAAGCTCAGTATGACATTACTCCATTTCAAATTCTCTACCATCATCTGCCAGAAGAATGTTTGGAAAAATTGTTTGAGCTTCGGTTTTAAAGTATTCTATGTTGCCATAACGAGTAGAATAATGTCCAAGTATAAGATGTTTGACTTTTGCTTTTAAAGCAATTGTAGCGGCTTGTTTGGCAGTTGAATGCATAGTTCGCTCAGAAAGATGGGCTTCACTTTCCAGAAAAGTACTTTCGTGATACAAATAATCTACGTTTTCAATAAGTGGAATTATAGATTCATCATACATAGTATCACTACAAAAAGCATAGCTTTTAGCAACTTGTGGATCAAAAGTTAGTTCTGAATTTGGAATAATGGTTCCGTTATCTAAAGTAATATCGCCACCATATTTAATTTTATTAAAATAAACTTTATCTATTTCATAATTTTCAACGGCTTCTACATTTAACTTTCGCTCTATATTTTTTTCCAGAAAAAGAAATCCATTGGTATAAATACGATGATTAAGAGGAATGGTCTTCACCACTACTCTATCGTCTTCAAAAATAGTTTCAGATTCATTGGATTCTAATTCATGAAAGTATAAATTATAACCTGTGTAGGAACCAGAAGCTCGTAATTGAAGTAGAATGATTTCTTTGATTCCTTTTGGGCCATAAACGGTTAAATCACTTTCTCTATTGAGCAACATAAAAGTTGATATTAATCCAACTAATCCATAAAAATGATCACCATGAAGATGGGAAATGAATATATGATTTATTTTAGAAAACTTGACTTTGCTTTTTCGCAATTGCACTTGAGTACCTTCTGCACAATCAATTAAAAATAAACGATTTTTAATTTCTAAAACTTGAGATGTTGGATTGGAAATGGTTCTTGGAGTAGCAGCGTAACAGCCTAGTATGGTAAGTTTCATTTGATAGTTTAGAAGTTTATGAGTTTAAATTTTTAAGGATTTCTAAACTTATAACTTGTCCGTTTTATCATTCTCAATTTTACCCAACTTAACTACTTTAATTATAATATAAATTAACAATCCAAGATTTACTGAAAGTCTTAAATAATCAAATTCTTGAGTCTTTAAACTTGTAATAAATCTGCTAGCAAATAAGTAAGTTAAAATAAATAAAACTCCTACGTATATATATAATATTGTCTTGTTGTCTAGTTTCATAAATATTGTATTGATTAAAAAGATGAGATTCCTGCGGAATGACAAATGGTGATTAAAATCCTAAATCGCGTTCAATTTCTTCCATTTCTATGATGTCGTTAGCTTCTTGCAAAGAAGGAACAACAATTAACTTGGTTGGAACAGTATTAAAATCAATACCATCTGCAACAATTACAAATGATTTCTTTCCTTTTTGGTGAGCTTTTGATAAATCAGAAAACAATTTAATGTCCTTTAAAGTAACTTCTTTATCATGAGTAATATCTAGAATTAAATTTTGAGATTTAAAACTATTGTGCTCATGTGTTACTTTTTCAAGAAATGAGTTTACATCACCTTGAGTATCCTTTATGGTCGTTGTATGTCCTTTTTGATCTACTTTCATTGTATTTCTTTTTACACGAATTTAACGAATTTACACTAATTCTAACTGCATAATTAAATTTCACAAAAGAATCTCATCAATGAGAAACTAAATATTATTTTTTTACTGTTTAATTTTACTTGCCAATAAATAAATCACTGCCATTCGAATTGCAACTCCATTTTCAACTTGATCTAAAATAACCGATTGTTGAGAATCTGCTACATCTGAAGTAATTTCAACTCCACGATTTATTGGTCCTGGGTGCATGATTACTATTTCTTTATTTAACGAATCTAATAACGCTTTATCAACACCATATTGTTGTGCATATTCTCTAGTTGATGGAAAGTAATTTACATCCATACGTTCGTTCTGAACTCGAAGCATATTGGCAACATCACACCATTCTAGAGCTTTCCTTAAATTAGGTTCAACAGAAACTCCAAGACTTTCAATATATTTTGGAATTAATGTTTTTGGTCCGCACACTTTAACTTCTGCACCTTGCATTTGCAAAGCATAAATATTTGAAAGTGCTACACGAGAATGCAAAATATCACCTACAATAACCACTTTTTTTCCTGCTATTTCACCTAATTTTTCTCTAATCGAAAAACTGTCTAACAAAGCTTGTGTAGGATGTTCATGAGCACCATCTCCTGCATTAACAATACTTGCTTTAACATTCTGAGATAAAAAATAAGCTGCACCGGGATTAGCATGACGCATCACCACCATATCCACTTTCATTGAAAGAATATTGTTTACTGTATCAATAAGTGTTTCTCCTTTTTTTACAGATGATTGTGCTGCTGAAAAACTAATAACGTCAGCTGAAAGTCTTTTCTGAGCTAATTCAAATGATAATTTCGTTCTCGTACTGTTTTCAAAAAAGATGTTAGCAATAGTAATATCTCTCAAAGAAGGTACTTTTTTAATAGGTCGATTGATGACTTCTTTAAAATGGTCAGCAGTTTCAAAAATCAAATCGATGTCTTCTTTTACAAGGTATTTTATTCCTAATAAATGGTTTACACTTAATTCTTTCATTTATATAGTTAGTTGTGTTGTAGTTGTAATTACTTTTTCTAAATCAAATAAACAGCATCTTCACCATCATTTTCAATCCAGCAAACTTTCACTTTTTCATTATTTATGGCATCTACTTGCCTTCCTCTATAATCGGGTTGAATTGGTAAATGGCGACTAAATCTTCTGTCAATTAAAGCCAGAAGTTCAACTTCAGATGGTCTTCCAAACGATTGAATTGCTGTTAAAGCTGCATTAATGCTTCTTCCTGTATACAAAACATCATCAATGAAAACCACTTTTTTATTTTCTACTAAAAAATCTATATGGGTTTTATTGGCTTCTAATGGTTTTTCACCTCGACGAAAATCATCTCTAAAAAAAGTAATATCTAAAAAACCAAGTTGAATGCTTGGTACTTTATATTCTTGCTCTAAAATTTGCTTAATTCGCTCTGCCAGAAACTTTCCTCTTGGTTGCAAACCTATTAAAACGGTTTCAGAAAAATCAAGATGCTTCTCAATTAACTGACAAGCCAAACGATGTAGAATGATGTTAACTTCTTTTGCAGTGAGTAATATTTTTTGACTCATAATGAAGTGGTTGTTTGGTGTGTAAAAGTAAATAAAATTATTTGAAGCTACTAATTCGTAGCGCATAAAAAATCCCTTTACTATAAGCAAAGGGATTTAGCTTTATTCTTTATTGATTTATTTTGAAATCCAATCTACAATTTCTGCATCTGTAGGAAGTACTTGTGGCGAAACTACTTTTTCTAATTCACCATTTTCATTAATTAAATATTTTTGAAAATTCCATTCTACTTGACTGTCTTGTAAACCATTTCTAGATTTTTGAGTTAAGAATTGATACAATTCACACATATCACTTCCTTTTACAGAAACCTTACTCATCATAGGAAAAGTTACACCATAATTTTTCTGACAAAAGGTACCAATTTCATCATTTGTTCCAGGTTCTTGTTGTCCGAAATTATTGGCAGGAAATCCAATAATTACAAAATTTTTGTCTTTATATTTTTCATAAATTGCCTCTAAGTCTTTGTATTGTGGTGTCAATCCGCATTTAGAAGCTGTATTTACAATTAGCATTTTCTTTCCTTTTAGAGAAGCAAAATCAAATTCATCGCCACTTAAATCTTTAACCTTAAATTGGTAAATGTTTTCTTTATTCATAGTTTCAGTTTTTACAATCAACTCAGATTTAGCTTTTGTTTGCGCTTCATTTTTACAACTAACAAGCATAA
>CANGUP010000011.1 GCA_947457105.1 Flavobacteriaceae bacterium | reverse complement strand
TTGCCATCGTAAACAGCATAATCATTGGCTTCCAAAGCATTTACCAATGGAATATCCAAACCATCTTGCCAAATGCAAGTTTTTCCGCCTTCTTCAACGCCGTGTTCGTGCCATGTTGAATTTGGAGTAATCACAAAATCATTTACTTCGAGCATTATTTTATTGCCATCAACAACGGTGTATCCTTTTTCGCCTTCCATAATAAAGCGTAGGGCAGAAGCACGATGACGATGAGCCGAAGTACTTTCACCCGGTCGTGTAACTTGAATTCCGGTATATAACCAACCAACAGCTGCAGAAACGTCTTTTCGTTTATCATTAACTAGATAAACCACGCGTCTTCCTGCTTGTTCAGGTGTAACTAACTCAGAGGATTTTAAAACTAATTCGCGTAAATCATCATATTTCCAAAGCATTGGAACTGATGAACTTCTTGGTTCCCAAGGTTCGATATCATTGGCAACAGTCCATAATGCACCAGCACCAAGTGTTTCTAGTTCTTTGTAATAGGCAATTAATTCAGGAGAATCTTGTACTCTTGCGCGACCAATAACGTCGTCTGAAAATTTATCTTCCATAATTATTATTTTAAAAAAAAATGTCGACTGAAGCTCTCAAGTCATGATTTTATTATCTTTTATTAAATTCCTCGTGATTATCAATAAACGTAATTTTTCGAGTAGGTGCAATATTTACTCTTAAGTCAAAAATATCAAATCTATTATAATGTCCTAGAATGTCGTGCATTTGTTTTGGTTGGATGCATTTTTCCAAATCAATATCGGCGTAAACCATTCCTTCATCATCAATCAAAGGTTCTCCAATTACAGCACCATTCGGACCAATAAATCCTGAGAAAGCAGAATTTTTTCTGGTTAAAAGTTCATCAATATTTGGAACATCCTCTCGTAAAGCGTCTTTTATTTCTTGAGAAATTGTAGAACATGAAACTATAGTAAATAACTTTCCTTCAAAAGAATGAGCTGCTGCACGTATTTTAATTGCTTCAGCCATATTATAATCTGGTGGTGCTACAGGAAGCGAAATATAATTTGCAATATGAATTAATTCACCTTGAGAAAGTAACGCAAAACGTGCTAAAGTATTAGTGTTTTCGCCACAAGCTAACGTTCCAATAGGTCCAATTTCTGTATTGTAAACTTTTAAAGAGGAACCATCGCCACTTGTCCACGTTAATTTTTCTGCCCAAGTTGGAACTAACTTTCTGTGTTTGCCAATTAGAGTTCCGTTGTTGTCTATAATTAAATTGGTGTTGTAAATTTCACCATAACTATCACCACGTTCATTGATTCCGATTACAATATGAATGTTGTGATCTTTTGCCGCTTGGAATAACGGCTTCATCGATTCATCTGAAACGGCAACAGAATTTTTATACAATTGCTCGTACCATTTGCTTCCTTGAACAGGTGTCATAATCCAATTCCAATATGGATAACCAGCGATAAAAACCTCCGGAAATGCTATTAATTGAGCACCGTTTTGGCTAGCTTCTTTAATAAAAGATATAGCTTTATCAATCGTTTTTTCTACATTCAGAAAAACTGGAGACGTTTGAACGGTGGCGGCTTTGAATTTTTTAAAGTCCATATTTAATTTTTTAGAACACAGATTAAAGAAATTTAAGAAATTATTAAAATTTTTATCTGTGAAAATTTTTCAAATTTCTTCGATCTGTGTTACTTTATATAAGTTTGTGTTTTTTTATTTTCTCTTTCATTTTCTCATTAAAAGCTTCTGCTTTGATACTTTGTCTATCTTCTTGAATTTTTACATTTACCAAAGTTACCTCGCCTTCTAAAACGGTTTGTTCGTTTTGATTAACAAATTGGAATCCGCAAATTATAGAGGAAGTTTTCAGTTCTTTAACCCAAAGTTTTTTGGTTAGAGTTTCTCCAATTCGTGCAGCATTTTTAAATTGTACTTTCAAATCTACGGTTGGAATTCCATTGGTTTCGTGCATTTTGGAGAATGGTCTTTCTAGTGCTTCTTCAAACCAATCTTCTACTAAATCATTGAGCATTTCTAGAAAACGAGGATAGAATACTATTCCTGCGTAGTCGATGTGTTTGAAACGGATTTTTTCTTGTTTAATGAAAGGTTTGTTCATAGTTTTATTTTTTTTGCCACAAATTACATAAATTATCACTAATTATATTCTTCTTCAAAATAATTTATTCCAAATTTTTTAGGGTTTCCTAAAGTCCAAGTGCACTTCCTGAAAAGGCTTTAAAGTTTTCAGAACTTTCACTGCCATTACAATCAAAACACATTTTAATATAACCCTTTATTTTATCATTTTTATCATAAAATAATAGTGCTTGTCTAGGATTTTAGCATTTTGCCCCCAAATTTTCTATTTCACATTTTGATAATCTTTCTTTTAGCACTATTGTTTGGTCTTCATTTAAGGTTATTCTATTTTTGAGATACTTTTTATTAATTTCAAGTTTGCCATTTTTTATATAATTTAATTTTAAATAATTATGAATATCTTCTTCATCCCACTGATTTCTATCAATGTATGCCAAAATCTCGATTCGTTTTGTTTTTTCAAATGATGAATTTATTTCTTTTCAAAAAGTAGTATTGCATGAATTTGTTAAAAACAAAACAAATAGAAATAAACAATTTATAAATAAAATCTTAATACTTAATACTTTCATCTTGATACTATTTCAACTTAAATCGTTGAATTTTTCCTGTTTCTGTTTTGGGTAATGCTTCTATAAAATTAATTACTCTAGGATATTTATAAGGCGCAGCTACTTCTTTGAACCAATGTTGAATACGGTTTTTCATTGCATCTGTTGCTTTAGATTGATCATTTAGAACAATATGTGCACAAACCAACATTCCGCGTTCTTCATCAGGCATTCCTACAACTGCGCATTCTAGAATATCTTCGTGTGTTAAAAGTACAGATTCTACTTCAATTGCGGCAATGTTGTATCCTGAAGAAATAATCATGTCATCACCACGAGCTACAAACCAAAAATAGCCGTCTTCATCTTGACGGAAAATATCACCGGTAATATTCCAACCGTTTTCAACATATTCTTTTTGTTTGTCTTCTCTGTTCAAATATTTGCAACCTGTAATTCCTCTAACGGCTAATCTTCCTGCTTCGTTTCTTGGCAATTCATTTCCTTTTGCATCAATAATTTTGGCTTCATAACCTGTGATGGCTAATCCTGTTGCTCCAGGTTTCATGTTTCCTTCATTGGATGAAATAAAAATATGTAGCATTTCAGTCGCACCAATGCCGTCAATAATTTTTAATCTTGTTGTATCATACCAATCTTGCCAAACCTTTAATGGTAGAGTTTCACCTGCAGAAACACATTTGCGTAAGCTAGAAATATCAAATTCTTTAACTTTAGTAGTAATAATTCTCCAAGCTGTTGGTGCTGTAAAACAGATTGTAATTTTATAATCTTGAATGGCTTTTAAAAGTAAATCAGGACTTGGTTTTTCGATTAAAAAAGTGGATGCTCCAAAATACATTGGAAATAAAACCAAACCACCTAAACCAAAGGTGAACCCAAGTGGTGGACTTCCTGTAAAAATATCATTTTGAGTGGGTTGCAACGAATATTGCGGAAAACATTCACAGATATTCAAAATATCTTTGTGATAATGAGCTGTCATTTTTGGCAAACCAGTAGTTCCAGAAGTAAAACCAATTAATGCAACAGAATCCGATTTTGAATGATAATTATCGAATGTTTTTGACTTTGATTTCATCAATTCTTCTAAATGAGAATTATCATAGAAACAGGTTTTCTTTAAAAAATCAGATTTCACCAAATGGATTTCTTCTTCTAATTCTTTGTCACAAAAAGCATGTGAAATTTCTGCACAATCAATTATAGTAGTTAATTCTTTGGAACGAAGAAGAGGCATAGTGGCTACAACAATTCCGCCTGCTTTTAAAATAGCAAACCAACAAGCCACCATCATTGGATTATTAGCTGAACGAATTAAAACTCTGTTTCCAGATTTCAAATCTAAATCATCTACTAAAACATGAGCGATTTGATTGGCTTTTTCATATAAATCTTGGTATGTCCAAGTTTCTTCAAAAGTTCTAATACATATGTTTTTTCCACGACCTTCTTTGATGTGATTATCCAACAATTTTTCGACACAATTCATTGTATCAGAATGAAGAAATTGAGGTAAATCAGTAAAAACATAATTAGGTTGCAAGTCTAAACTTGGTAGGTTTAAATGTGCAAAATTATCTTCGTAATGCTTCATAGTTTTATATTTCTCGCAAAAAAATGCGAAGTCACAAAGTTTTGTCTTAATACTTAATACTCCAAATCTTATTACTATTTTTTATTACTCTTCGGTTTCAAAGCTTTTCTCATTCCTTCGACTTGTTTTCTTTCAGAAGCTTGTAGTGGATATAGATGTGAAATTCCATTTTTGTATTGATTTGGAATGTCATTTGGCTGAAATTGTTCATAAGCTTGTGCGTTTCTAACAAAATTTGCATCCAATAATAATGGTCTTCCTAAAGCTACTAAATCGGCTCTTCCGTTTAGAATAATTGTATTAATTTGATCGATATCTTGAATATATCCAGCAGTTATCGTTGGAATATGAACTGTATTTCGAACTGCATCTGAAAATGGTGTTTGCCACATTCTACCGGTTATTGGTTTCTGATTTGCAACCGTATTTCCTGTCGAAACATTGATAATATCTGCTCCAGCATTTTTAAAAGCAGTAGCAATTGTGATTACATCTTCATCTGAAATTCCGTTTTCTGCCCAATCAGTTGCTGAAATTCTTACCGACATTGGTTTTTCTTTTGGGAAAACATTTCGCATTTCTGTAAAAACTCTTAATGGAAATTTCAATCGGTTTTCAACAGTTCCGCCAAATTCATCTGTTCTTATATTTGTCAAAGGCGATAGGAAAGAAGCTAATAAAAATCCGTGATGCGCTTGTAATTCGATTAAATCAAATCCAGCTTTATCTGAATTTATGGTTGCTTGAACGAATTGAGAAGTAACCAAATCCATGTCTTCCAAAGTCATTTCTTTTGGTGTTGCAGAATTTTCATTAAATGGAATTGCAGAGGCGGAAAGTAATTCCCAACTTTCTCCAGAAAAACTATCTTCCCAAGGAATTTTAGAGCCACCTTTTCGACCTGAATGACCTAATTGAATTCCGATTTTAGTTTGCGTATTTTCATGAATAAAATCATTTATTACCTTCCATTTAACTATTTGATTTTCATTATATATACCTGCACAACCTAAAGTAATACGTCCAGATTCAGAAACAGCGGTCATTTCTGTTAAAATTAATCCTAAACCACCAATGGCTCTTGAAGTATAATGCTGAAAATGCCAATCGTTTACCAGTCCGTTTTCAGCCGAATATTGTCCCATTGATGACATTGCAATTCGATTTTGTAATTCTAAATCACGAAGTTTAAAAGTTGAAAATGCAGCAGGAATAGGTTGTAGGTTTTGGGTTGTGGGTTGTAGGTTTTGGTTGAACTCTTCTAAAACTTTATCTGTAAATGATTTATCACGCAAACGCAAGTTTTCATAAGTTACTTTTTTAGCACGTGTCATACATCCGAAAGCAAATTGATAAAAATGATGCTGATTATGGCGGTTCATGTTTTCAAACCAATCTAAGGATACTAAAGCAGCATATTGAATCATTTCTACAGTATTTCTTCGAGATTTATCATAATGTTGAAAAACTGCTTTTACATCGTTTGGATTAGCTATTAATGCATCAAACAAACCTATAGCAGAATCCATTGCTAATTTTGTTCCCGAACCAATAGAGTAGTGGGCTGTAGCCTTTGCATCACCAAGTAAAACTATATTCTTATGATGCCAATTTTCATTAGTTACATGTGGGAATTGGCGCCAATGTGATTTGTTAGAAATTAGCGGATGACCATCGAGTTCTTCTTTGAAAATTTCAGCAATTTTGGTAATAGTATCTTCTTCGTTAGTAACTTCAAATTGGAACTTTTGCCAAGTCTCATTTGAACATTCAAATATCCAAGTGCTCATTCCGGCTTCATATTGATAGGAATGTGCTACGATTAAACCGTGTTCGGTATTTCTAAAAAAATAAGTAAATGCATCTAACGGTTTTGTAGAACCCAACCATACAAATCGATTTTTCTTTAGTTCAATTTTAGTTCCAAATTCTGATGCAAATTTCGTTCGTATTTGACTTCCGATCCCATCAGAAGCGATAATAATGTCAGCATCTTCAAATTGACTTAAATCATCTACATTGTGTTCGAAATGCAAATTCACACCTTCTTCTATGCATCTTTGCTGCAATAATTGTAGTAAAGTTTTTCTAGAACATCCGCAAAATCCATTTCCTGCTATGTTTACAGTTTGTCCGTCACGAGCAATAATAATATCGTCCCAATAGGCAAATTTGCTACGAATTAATTCATACGATTGCATGTCACGTTTTAGAAATTCTCCCAAAGTTTCGTCGGAAAACACTACACCAAAACCAAAACTATCATCCGATTTATTACGTTCGTATATATCGATTTGGCAATGTGGTATTGCTTTTTTGGTTAGGATTGAAAAGTATAGTCCACCTGGACCACCACCAATTACTGCTATTTTCATTTATACTGAACTTGTTTCAGTATCTCATTTAAGATACTTTCTATTATTTATTTAACTTCTTTTGATAGAGAATGTTTCTCCAATTTTACTATAATTTGAACCTGCCAATCTTGAAACAGGTTTGTAATTTTTCATGTTGATTTTGTAGCCATCTAAAAGAACAATATCATCGAAGTGCATCATTACAATTCTTCCAATTACTATACATGCACCACCTTGATTATGATTTTCTAGAAAATAATGATGTACCATTTCACATTCAAAATGAATTGGGCTTTCTTTGACACGCATTGGCTTTATAAGCTTTGATGAAATTGGTGTTACGTTAGCAAGTTTAAATTCATCAATATCAGAACTTACAGTTGATGCTGTTGTGTTCATTGCTTCAACAACGTTTTCTGTAACCATATTTACTACAAATTGTTTATTTGCTAGTACATTATTTAAAGTATCCTTATTACTATTGTTATCTCTTCTAGTAGAAAACATTACGTGTGGTGGATCATCTCCTAAAATATTGAAATAAGAGAATGGTGCTAAATTATTAATACCTTCTTCATCTATAGTAGATATCCAACCAATTGGCCTCGGAATTACGGAACCTGTTAGAAGTTTGTATATAGCAGATTGTTCTAAATTTTTGGGATCAAATTGCATTATGTTGTATTGTTTTTACAAATTAAATGAAATTAATAGGAATATTCTAAAATCGATTGGTAAAAATTATCAACTTTATATATTTTATATGGAAAAGGTAGTTTCAACCATTGAAAAAGTAATTTTAGCTAAAAATTAGTATAAATGAAATAATTTCCTAGTAAAATTAAATACTCTACAATTTTATTGTAAAAAAAATAGTAAAAATGTTTTTGTATATTTGCTAAATTAGTATATTTATGCAAAATTTATATATATGGAGATTTTAGCATGTCCAAAATGTCAAAGTGACAACATTGTAAAAAGTGGTGTAATCAAAGACAGACAAAGGTTTTTATGTAAAAAATGCAATTATTACTTTACCGTAAATAAACTCGGAAAAAAGATTGACAGTTACTATGTTACTAAGGCTTTACAACTTTATTTGGAAGGTTTGAGTTTTAGAGAAATAGAGCGTATTATTGGAGTTTCTCATGTAACTGTTAGTAATTGGGTTAAAGAATATAAAGTAACAAAACCTAATCACACCGATTACCATCCTACATATAAGATATATAATCACTTAGAATTGGTCGAATTTTTAAAAAATAAAGATCAATTGAAAGGAGCAGGTATGATTATTACCGAACTTGGAGATAAGTTTATGCTAATAAAATGGGAGCGTTTTAAGGATTAACTATAGTATTTACATAAATATATATCATAATTTTTTTCATTAACAAAAATTTAGAATTTGGTCGAGCAAAATAAATTACTAACCAAATTTTAAACCTTATGAAGAAAAAATTATTAATTATTACAATACTATTTACTTCCTTAGTATTTTCTCAAGAGCAAAAGGCTCCTGAAATTCCATTTAAAGTAGATGTATTTGGTTTTGCACGTGTAGATTATAGTTGGGATACGAGACAATCAGCACAAGTAAGAGAGTATCATTTAAATCTTTGGCCATTAGATGAAAAACTGGATGCTAATGGTGAAGATATTAATCAAACAGGAGCTTCAAACTTTTTGTCTGTAGTTTCAAGATTAGGTGTTAAGGCTACTGGTCCAAATGTTTGGGGTGCAAAAGTTTCTGGAGTTTTGGAAGGTGACTTTTTTGGAAATACACAGCAATCTATAGGTTTGCTTAGATTAAGACATGCTTATGCTAAACTAGATTGGGAAAAAACAGCAATAACTTTTGGACAAACTTGGTATCCTACTTTTATACCTGAAGTTTTTCCTGGTGTTGCAAACTTCTCTACTGGAATTCCTTTCAATCCGTTTGGATGGGCAACTCAGTTTAGAATTGATCAAAAATTGAACGATAAATTTAGATTTTCTTTTATAGCCTATAAAGACAGAGAATTTGGAGCATTTCCAGCAGATGGAAATCAAAACTCTCCTGTTTATAATAGTGTGATTCCTGCAATGCACGGTAAAATTGAATTCAGAAACAAATCAGTTTTAGCTGGTTTAGGAGCTGAATTTTATCCAAATAAACCATTAATTGAGTCTAATGGTTTAAAATCTAACGAAACTTTAAATTCTACATCACTTGTTGGATATTTCAAATATAACAACGAAAAATTTCATATAAAAGCATATGGAATTACAGGTGAAAATCTTCACCATCTTGTAATGCTTGGTGGATATGCAAGTTATGTGAATGGCAATCAGCCTGTTACATACGAAGGAATTAAAACTAATTCAGTTTGGATTGATATTGCTAGTAACAGCAAAAAAACTGCACCAGGATTTTTCTTTGGTTATACAAATCAAGAAGGAACCTCATCAACAGTTGCACCAGCTAATATTTATGCTAGAGGAATTAATGCAACTCGTGGAGTAAAAGATATGTGGAGAGCTTCTGCGAGAGTAGATTTTAAACAAAATAAATTTAGACTTACACCAGAATTAGAATATACTGCTGCTACTCACGGAAAAACACAAAATGATTTATCAATTTCTGAATCAGAAAATAAAGTTGGAAATTTTAGAGCAACAGTTTCTGCTGTGTATTCATTTTAAAAATAATTAAAAACTAAAAACTATATAAATATGAGCGATAAAAAAACAACAGGTATTTGGAAAGTAATTTCCGCTTCCTCAATGGGAACAATGATTGAATGGTATGATTTCTATATTTTCGGTAGTTTAGCGGTAGTATTGTCTACAAAATTCTTTCCAACAGATAATCCAACTGCAGCTTTCTTATCTACTTTAGCAACATTTGCTGCTGGTTTCGTAGTACGTCCTTTTGGAGCACTTTTCTTCGGTAGATTAGGTGATTTAATTGGAAGAAAATATACATTCATGGTAACACTAATGTTAATGGGGGGGGCAACATTTGTAATTGGATGTATTCCAAGTTATGAAACTATTGGTTTTGCAGCTCCAATTTTAGTATTAATTCTTCGTTTGCTTCAAGGACTAGCTCTTGGAGGTGAATATGGTGGAGCCGCAACTTATGTAGCAGAACACGCACCTGCAGGAGAAAAAGGATATTGGACTTCTTGGATTCAAACAACAGCTACAGTTGGTTTGTTTATTTCATTAATGGTAATCTTAATTACTAAAGCGTCTTTATCTAAAGAAGCATTTGACGAATGGGGTTGGAGAGTGCCTTTTTGGGTATCAATCTTAATGGTTTTTGTTTCTTATTTGATTCGTAAAAACATGCATGAGTCTCCAGCTTTCGCAAAAACTAAAGCTGAAGGAAAAACTTCAACTAATCCTTTAAAAGAAAGTTTCGGAAATAAATTGAATTTAAAATTCGTTCTTCTTGCTTTATTTGGAGCTACAATGGGACAAGGTGTTGTTTGGTACACAGGACAATTCTATGCAATGAATTTCTTGAAAACGGTTCAAAGTATTGATTCATCTCAAGTAGATATGCTTTTAGGCGTAGCATTAATAATGGGAACTCCATTCTTCGTGTTTTTTGGATGGTTAAGTGATAAATGGGGTAGAAAATCAATTATGATGTCAGGAATGTTGTTAGCGATTTTATTATATCGTCCAATTTATAGAGCAATGTATAATTCAACAGATTTAACTAAGAAAAGCGAAATTGTTGCTCAAACTAAAGTGGTTCCTTCAATTAAAGAAGTTGACGCTACAAAAATGGATTCTATTTACACAACTACAAAAGCTTATACCGACGGAACAACAGTTGAAGAAATTAAAACTATCCATTTTGAAGCTGGAAAAGTAATGGTTGATGACAAAGGAAAAGATAAAATTGAAACTAAAGTTACCAAAATGATTAACAGTAGCGATCGTTGGTTCTTAATTTTTATGGTCTTCATTCAAGTAATTTTTGTAACAATGGTTTATGGTCCAATTGCGGCTTTCCTTGTTGAAATGTTCCCAGTTAAAATTAGATATACGTCGATGTCATTACCTTATCACGTTGGAAATGGTATCTTTGGAGGATTACTTCCAGCAATTTCAACTTACTTTGTAACGAATGCAAAAGAAGCAGGTGATGTAGAATTTTACCTTGAAGGATTATGGTATCCAATTGGTATTGCCGCAGTTTGTTTCGTTATCGGAATGATCTATATTGACAGAAAAATTAATACTCTTCACGACTAAAATATAAAACTATGAACGCATTAAAAAAATATTTAGGATTAGTTTGGATAGCTCTTGCTGCAGCAGTTGCTTACTTTTCAATTGGAATCTTTGGTTATAAATTAACTACAGGAAAACAAGACGATTTAGTTTTTGGAATTATTGTTTTCTTCATATTACTACCAATGATTGTTACCGGTTTGACCATTTTTGGCTGGTATGCAATCACCGATGAATACGAAGATTAAATAATTTTATTGGTTAGTCTCAGAAGCTCTTATTCACTTAAGGGCTTTTGAGCATTTAAAGAAGTTCATGAGTTTAAAAGTTTAAAATTTTAATAAGTTTAAAAGTTTGTGTATTTTCGTAAGATATTGTTTTTACATATAAAACTTTGTAACTTGGTGCCTTTGTGGCAAATATTATGAAAAAAAGACATCAGCAAAAATTAGTTATCGTTTCTATAGTCTTGTTAATAGGTTTTAATCTTCCTATTGCATTGCTATTTGATTCTGCACAAAATTTTCTTGGTTTTCCTGTAGTTTACATTTACTTTTTCTCTATTTGGTTGTTTTCCATATTGGTTTCACTTCTAATTGTAAAACGATACAATGAATAGTATAGCACTTCTAGTAGTTCTTTCAGGATATTTAGCTGTTCTCTTTTACATCGCACATTGGGCAGAAAAAAAAGGCAATAGCAAATGGACAAATAATCCTTATGTTTATACTTTATCGTTAGCCGTTTATTGTACAGCTTGGACCTATTACGGTAGTATTGGCGTTGCATCCGAAAGTGGTTTGAGTTATCTTCCTATTTATCTCGGACCAATAATTATTGCACCTTCATGGATATTAATTCTTCGAAAAATTATCCGAATTTCGAGAGTTAATAAAATTTCAAGTATAGCCGATTTTATTTCACTTCGTTACGGAAACAGTCGTTTTCTTGGAGCGATTGTAACGGTTATCTGTCTCACAGGAATCATTCCTTATATTTCATTACAACTTAAAGCAATTTCAGAAACTTTTCATGTGGTAACCAACACGCCAACAAGTAAAAATATTTTTGATGATACTACAACACTTGTAGCAGTTGCATTAGCACTTTTTGCATCTTATTACGGAACTAGATATGTTGATGCTTCCGAAAAACGAAAAGGAATTGTTACTGCTGTTGCAATGGAGAGTGTTTTAAAATTAGTATTCTTTGTCATCATTGGCGTTTACGTTACCTTTTTTGTTTTTGATGGTTTTGATGATATTTACCAAAAAGCAAGTTTATTAGAACATTTTAAAGAAAAAAACACTATTGGAGGTTTGCCTCAAGCAATCAATTGGTTTTTACTTTGCGTGCTTTCTATGTTTGCTATTTTTCTTTTGCCAAGACAATTTCAAGTTTCGGTAATTGAAAACAATCGCGAAAATCATATCAATACAGCCGTTTGGTTATTTCCATTGTATCTTTTAATGTTTAATATTTTTGTGTATCCAATAGCTTGGGGTGGAAATATTTTGTTTGATGGAAAGAATGTAAATTCTGATACTTATTCGTTGTTAATCCCACAATTATTTGATGAAAAAACACTAACAGTAATGGTATTTCTTGGTGGATTTTCTGCAGCTATTTCAATGATTGTTGTTTCATCTATAGGACTTTCAACCATGATTACCAATAATATTTTAATTCCTTACAACCTCTTGGGGAAATTAAAAAGTATAGATTCTGTTAGTAGCAAAAGCATCTTGAATAGTAGAAAAATAGGCATCTTTTCCTTAATCATCTTGTCTTATTTTATCTATAGATTCTTCGGATTGGATTATAATTTAGTTTCTATAGGATTGGTTGCTTTTGTTATTATTTCACAATTAGCACCAGCATTTTTCGGAGCTTTATTTTGGAGAAGAGGTTCGCGATTAGGAGCCGTTTATAGTATTTTGGTTGGATTTGCCATTTGCATCTATACTTTGCTAATTCCTTACGCCATTGGAATTTCGAATAGTTCTAGTAATTTTATTTCTGAGGGTTTCATGGGATTTCATTTGCTAAAACCCTTCCAACTTTTCGGATTGGATTATTTACAACCAGTTCCGCATGCGTTATTTTGGAGTTTGTTGTTTAATTCGGTTACATATTTTGCCGTTTCTGTGAGTTTTAAAGGAAATTATCGTGAACGTAACTATGCCGAAATGTTTGTTGATATAAACAAATACATCACGAATCACGAAGATGCATTTATTTGGAAAGGAACAGCTTACAGAAATGATATTGAAAAGGTATTGATTCGTTTTCTTGGTGATGAACGTACTAAACGTGCCATGAATATTTTCAATGTAAAATATAATGTTGATAAAAATATTGAACTTGCTGATGCCAGATTAATCAAGTTTGCTGAAAATCTTCTTACGGGTCATATCGGAACGGCTTCGGCTAGAATATTGATTTCTAGTGTTGTAAAAGAAGAAAAAATTACCTTACCTGAAGTTTTAAAAATATTAGAAGAGTCAAAAGAAAATATTATCATTAATAAAAAGCTGATTGAAACTTCTAACGAATTAAAAGAAATAACAGCCAAATTGCAGAATGCCAATGAATCTTTAATGATTAAAGACAAGCAAAAAGACGAGTTTTTAGATACGGTAACTCACGAACTTCGTACACCAATAACAGCGATTCGTGCTGCCAGTGAAATTTTGCACGATGATAACGAAATTCCAGAAGATTTGAAAAAGCAATTTCTTCAAAATATCATTTCCGAATCAGATAGATTGAATCGTTTGATTGATAAAATTTTGGATTTAGAAAAGTTTGAAACCGGAAAGCAAACCATCAATCCAAGTAAAAATAATTTGGTGGAAACTGTTGAAAAATGCATCGAACCATTACAACAACTCATTAGAAATAAAAAAATTACAATTCATATTGAAAGTAAAGATAAAACTAATGCTTACTACGACGAAGATAGAATTGTACAAGTTGTAACTAATTTATTATCAAATGCTATCAAATTTTGTCCAGATAGCGAAGGATTAATTACTATTCAAATTATTGAAAAAGATAATTTTATTCATACTTTCGTAAATGATAACGGAAAAGGGATTAACCCAAATGATTTTGAAGCCATTTTTGATAAATTTTATCAATCAACCAATCAAAATATTAAAAAACCTGTTGGTAGCGGATTAGGATTAGCTATTTGCAAACAAATAATTGACCATCACAAAGGTAAAATTTGGGCACAACCAAGTATAAAAGGTGCTTGTATTGTGTTTACTTTGCCGAAAAATAAGAATATAGAATTATAAAAATGAAAAAAATTTTAATAGTTGATGACGAACCTAACATTGTAATGTCACTTGAATATACTTTTAAAAAAAATAATTTTGAAGTTTTCATTGCGCGTGACGGTCAAGAAGCTTTGGATATTGTAAAAACCAATTATCCAGACATGATAATCCTTGACGTGATGATGCCAATGGTTGATGGATACGCTACTATTGAGCAAATAAAAAAAGACGACAACTTAAAACATACCAAAGTGATATTCCTTTCTGCCAAAAACAAAGAAAGCGATATCGAAAAAGGATTGGCTCTTGGTGCTGATGCCTATCTAACAAAACCATTTTCTATCAAAAAAGTGGTAGATCAAGTTATGGAGTTACTATCCTAATTTTTAAATTATTTTTTTAATTCATAATGTTTATTCGTTGATACGAAAACTATTTCGTATATACCTATTTAGCAAGAATATTATAACTTGTATTGATTAATTATTTACATTTACTTATGTATTTAAAACTACCGCAAACTAATCAATACTAATGAATTACCAAGAATTTTATAACCAAAGTAATCAATCTCCTGAAGCATTTTGGAAAGAACAAGCAGGCCAAATAGAGTGGTATACAAAACCATCTACCATTTTATCAATAGATGAAAACGATTATCCATTATGGTTTAAAGATGGAGAATTAAATATGTGTTATTTAGCTTTAGATAAGCATATTCAAGATGGTTACGGAGATCAAACGGCTATCATCTACGATTCACCAGTAACTCAAAATGTAAAGCGATATACTTATAACGAAGTCAAATCGGAAGTAGCCAAACTAGCTGGCGGAATGATTTCTTTAGGATTGAAAAAAGGTGACACGGCTGTAATTTATATGCCAATGATTCCTCAAGCAGCTTTTGCCATGTTGGCTTGTGCACGAATAGGAGTAACGCATTCTGTGGTTTTTGGAGGTTTTGCACCACACGAATTAGCCATAAGAATCGACGATTGTAAACCAAGATTAATAATCACAGCCTCTTCAGGAATTGAAATAGACAGACTAATAGCTTACAAACCATTAGTTGATAAAGCTATTGAATTGGCTGAACATAAACCTAAAAAAGTAATCGTTTTCAATAGAAAATTAGGAGCAAGAATTCCTTTCAAAAAATACGATGTTGATTATGATGCACTAGTTTATGGCTCAGAAGAAGCTCCTTGTGTTCCTGTAAATGCAACACATCCATTGTATGTTTTGTATACATCTGGTACTACAGGAAAACCCAAAGGAATTGTTAGAGATACAGGAGGTTATGCTACGGCACTTAAATTTTCAATGCAATACATTTATGGAGCCAAACAAGACGAAGTTTTTTGGGCAGCATCCGATGTGGGTTGGGTAGTTGGACATAGTTATATCGTTTACGGACCATTAATTAATAGAAATACAACAGTAATATTTGAAGGAAAACCAATCAGAACTCCAGATGCAAGTACGTTTTGGAGAGTGATTGCCGAGCATAAAGTAAGTATCATGTTTACTGCTCCAACAGCCATTCGTGCCATCAAAAAAGAAGATCCAAATGGTGAATTTATCAAACAATATGATTTGTCTTGTTTGAGAACCCAATTCTTAGCAGGTGAACGTTGCGATGTATCCACTTTAGAATGGTATCGTGAACACATTCCTGTACCAGCAATTGATCATTGGTGGCAGACGGAATCAGGTTGGCCTATGATTGCAAACATGATGGGCGTGGAGTACTTGCCAATAAAACCAGGTTCTGCAGGAAAAGCCGTTACAGGTTACGACATCAAAATATTTGGTGAAAAAGGACAAGAATTAGGCCCAAATGAAGAAGGTTATGTGGTAATTAAATTACCATTACCACCAGGAACCATGTTGGATTTATGGAAAGATAACGAGCGTTTCAAAGCAGGTTACATGAATAAATTTCCAGGTTATTATTTCTCAGGTGATGGCGGATTTAAAGATAATGAAAACTATATTTATATAACAGGTAGAGTTGATGACGTTATCAATGTATCAGGTCACAGACTTTCTACTGCCGAAATGGAAGAAATCGTTTCGTCTCATCATTCGGTTGCAGAATGTGCTGTTATAGGTATTAACGATGAATTGAAAGGTCAAGTTCCATTAGCATTAGTTGTAAATAAGTCAGGTGAAGATATCGAGCATTTTCAATTACAACATGAAGTGGTTCATTTGGTTAGAGAACAAATTGGTGCTGTTGCATCGTTACGAGATGTAGTTATTGTTCAAAGATTACCAAAAACTCGTTCGGGTAAAATCTTAAGAAAATTATTAAGAAGTATCGCCGATGGTGTAAACTTCCAAATTCCATCAACCATTGACGATGAAGCTATAATTGACGAAGTAAGAGAAGAATTTGAGAAAGCTAGAATAGGTTCGTTTAGATAAAAGTGAAACGTAATTAGTGAAAAGTGAATAGCAGTCTAAACTAATTACTACCTATACCTATTTAGCAATAAAAATCTTTTTCTAACAAATAGATTATTTATATTTACAAAACCAAACGACTATTTACTAGTCACTATTAACTAATTACAAAAATAAAAATGAGTTACTATACAATAGACAATTTAGAGCATTACTTTAAAATGTATAAGAAATCGGTACGTGAACCAAGAAAATTTTGGGATAGAGTAGCCGATGAAAACTTTACGTGGTACCAAAAATGGGAAAAAGTAATGGAATTTGATTTTCAAGAAGCAAAATTCAAATGGTTTTTGGATGCCAAAGTTAACATTACAAAAAATTGTATCGATAGACATTTGGCAAAAAGAGGCGATAAAACGGCTATTATTTTTGAACCGAATGATCCTAAGGAAGAAGCACAACATATTTCTTACAATGAATTATACACAAGAGTTTCCAAAATGGCTAATGTTCTTCGTGAACAGGGTATTAAAAAAGGTGACCGCGTTTGTATTTATCTTCCAATGATTCCTGAATTGGCAGTTTCTATTTTGGCTTGTGCTAGAATTGGAGCTATACATTCAGTGGTTTTTGCTGGATTTTCATCTTCTGCAGTTTCGGCTCGTATAAATGATTCCGAATGTAAAATGGTCATTACTTCTGACGGAAGTTACCGCGGAAACAAAGCCATCGACTTAAAAGGAATTGTAGATGAAGCTATAGAAAAATCGCCTTGTGTTGAAAAAGTTTTGGTAGTAAAAAGAACCAATTCGGAAGTAACCATGAAAGAAGGTCGTGATATTTGGTTACAACCATTAATGGACGCAGCTATTCCAAATAATGTTGCAGAAATTATGGATGCTGAAGATCCGTTGTTCATTCTTTATACTTCGGGTTCTACTGGTAAACCTAAAGGAATGGTGCATACTACAGCAGGTTACATGGTTTATACTGCTTATACTTTCAAAAATATATTCAAATACGAAGAAAATGACGTCTATTGGTGTACTGCTGATATTGGTTGGATTACTGGACATTCTTATATTCTTTACGGACCACTTTTAAATGGAGCTACAACTGTAATTTTTGAAGGCGTTCCATCATATCCAGATTTTAGTCGTTTTTGGGAAGTAATTGAAAAACATAAAGTCAACCAATTTTACACAGCCCCAACTGCTATTCGTGCTTTGGCAAAAGAAAGTTTAGATTATGTACAAAGATTTCCATTAAGTTCATTGAAAGTTATTGGTTCTGTTGGTGAACCGATTAACGAAGAAGCTTGGCACTGGTACAACGATCACGTAGGAGGAAAGCGTTGTCCGTTAGTTGATACTTGGTGGCAAACAGAAACCGGAGGAATTATGATTTCGCCAGTTCCATTTGTAACACCTACAAAACCAACGTATGCTTCGCTACCTTTACCAGGAATTCAACCGGTTTTAATGGACGAATTGCGAAACGAAATTGAAGGCAATCAAGTAACAGGAAGTTTGTGCATCAAATTCCCATGGCCATCGATGGCTAGAACGATTTGGGGTGACCATCAGCGTTATAAAGAAACGTATTTTACCGCTTTTCCTGGGAAATATTTTACAGGTGACGGTGCTTTACGTGATGAAGTGGGTTATTACAGAATTACGGGTAGAGTCGATGATGTAATCATTGTATCAGGACATAATTTAGGAACGGCTCCAATTGAAGATTCTATAAACGAACATCCAGCAGTTGCAGAAAGTGCTATCGTTGGATTCCCACATGATATCAAAGGAAATGCGCTTTACGGATTTGTAATCTTGAAAGAAACTGGCGAAACTCGTGATAGAACCAACCTTGCCAAAGAGATTAACCAATTGATTTCTGATCAAATTGGACCGATTGCCAAATTAGATAAAATTCAGTTTGTATCTGGTTTGCCTAAAACTCGTTCTGGAAAAATCATGCGCAGAATATTGCGTAAGATTGCCGAAGGAGATTTTTCTAACTTTGGTGATACATCAACATTGCTGAATCCTGAAATTGTTGACGAAATCAAAGAAGGAAAATTATAATTTATTTTAGTTTATTTTTATTTTGACACGAATTGCACGAATTTTAACGAATTATAAAGTAATAACTAAATTTCACGAATTTAAATCTGATTTATCAGATTTAATTTGTGTTAATTAATTCAAGTTGCTAGTTTAAAAATATAAAAAGCAAAGCAAAGGTTAAGTAAATTTGTTTTGCTAAACTATAAACAAAACCGATGCTTTGCAAAGACAAAATTATATCAATTTTTTGTTTAATTGATGATGTTTTACAATGAAATGAATACAAAGACGATATAAGAAGACGAGTAAGTGACAGTGAAATTATTTTAACAGCAATCGTTTCATCAACTAGTTTTTATTGTAATCATTGTTCAGCCATTAAATTTATGAAGCAGTATGGATTTATTCCAGACATGTTAGCTACAAGCAGATTTAACAGGATTTTTGATAAAGCTTACTCTTTTTGTATTTGGATTACAATTAAATAAATCAATTAACTAACAAATTGAATTAATTAATAGCAGTCATCGAAATTTCAACATTTACACCTTTAGGCAGACCAGCTACTTGAACGGTTTCTCTTGCAGGCGCTTTTTTTTCGTCGAAGTAACTTCCGTAAACGCTGTTTATTCTGGCGAAATCATTCATATCCATGATGAAAATCGTTGTTTTTACTACGTTTTCAAAAGTCATTTCGGCAGCTTCTAGAACGGCTTTCATGTTTTCCATTACTTGTTTGGTTTCGGTTTCGATATCGTCTAGAACCAATTCCATTGTTGCAGGATTCAAAGCAATTTGTCCAGAAGCATAAAGTGTATTGCCGACCAAAACCGCTTGATTGTATGGACCAATAGGAGCAGGAGCTTTATCTGTAATAATTATTTTTTTCATAAAAATCTAAAATGTAATATTTAATTTCAAATCTCAAAAACTACCTTAACGTTTGATCTCTTTGTTGTTGCTTGTCATACTTAATATCACTCAAGACTCCAGCTTTAATTCCAATAAAGAATCCCCAAAATGAATTTTGTCCAAATGGCGACCAGTTGAAACTCATGTTCCAACTCATTAAATCACGATTTAAACGTATTTGTGTAAAAGTTACACCTTTATTGGTGAAATCATATCCAGAGGAAACTCCGATACTCCATTTAGGTGTTAATTCAGTATTTGCAGAAACCATCAAGGAATGACTAGAAATGTTTTTTTCTCCACTCAAATTGGAGTAGGTGACCGAATAAGCTAAATTGATATCCCAAGGAATTTCGGCATTATAAAAACCACTAAATGCATCTTCTTCCTCTTCATTTGGATCAGTTTCTACGGGTGAATTTATTTCGGCATTATTTCCAAATAAATCATCTTCACGTCCTCCATTTCTGGCACCTTGAATATTTTTCTTTTTATCGTCTTTAGAACTGGTTAATGAATAATTTATAGTCATATTGGCGCTGGTCATTCTAAAAAGGCCACCACCATTTTCTATATTAAAACTATTCGTTCGTTCATTTTTTATATCAACTGCATAAGGATCTAAAGTTGCAGCAAAATTTACATTCATTTTTTGTTTGAACAATAAAGTTCCACCACTAATTCGCATGGGTGACCAAAGTTTAGCTGCCATATCGTAACTTCCAGCAAATGTTAAGTTATTCAATAAAACAATCTTCTTTGGTGCAGTTGCAGTAGAATCTTTATCTCTTACTTTGGCTTCAAATTTATTGTTAATGCTAAATCCAATATTGTTAGCAAATGTTTCACTTGGTGCACCAAAAGCACCATTCTCAAATCTTGTATATCTTGCCATCGTTCCACTTGCATCAGAAGCATAAGTATCAAAATACCTTTCAAAACTTGGTAAATAACTATGAGAAATAGAAGGTGTAATTGTATGGCGAATCGATTGAATTTTAGCAGTTTCTTTAAATTTGAAGGTACCATAAATTACAGTTCCAACAGAATTTGAAAACGAGTAAGTTCTAAAAGCATCAAAACCATTTACATCTTTGGTAACTACTTTTCCAGCAGGAAGAACTGGTGGGTTTGAAGTGACTTGAAACTCTTTTCTAATGGTTTTTAAATACCAAGTTTCTTGATAATTTACTGAGGTTGATACACTAAAATGTTTGAATACTTTAAAGTTAGTACTCAACGGAATAGTATGTTGCATTCCTATTCTAGCTTGGTCAAACATTTCTTTTTTAAAGAACAATGTGTCCGTTGTTTGAAATTGGTTTTCAGCTCTAAGATTGTATTGTAAATTGATGTTTTTGATAAAACCTTTTTTTATTCCATCTTTAGGAGCAAACGGAAATATTCTGTCAACACTTGCCTGAAGCGTTGGTAAAGTCATACTTATCTGTTTGGTTTGGGTATTTTGAGAATGATTTGCCGTAACCGACAAGTTCACCTGTGGCACAGAATTAAATGTTTTCTGATAGGAAATAGACGAATTTAAAGTATTGTTTAACGAGGAACCAATATTTGCAATATTTATGGATTGTTGAAAATACTGACTACTTCCTAAATTTACAGAAGCCGAAAATCTAGAATTCGGATTCGATTTAGGATCTTTCATGTGAGACCATTGAATATTGTAAACTCTACTTTTAGAATAATCAGGAAAACCTCTTTCGCTATTTATTTGGTTTTCAAAACGAACGTTTACATTTCCGTTATAATTATACTTACTGGCATAACTCGATTCAAACCGCAATGCATAACTTCCGTTGGTGAAATAATCACCAAGAACGGTTAAATCATATTTATCGCTTAATGCAAAATAATATCCACCGTTTTGTAAAGCATAACCACGAGTATTGTTCTGTCCAAAACTTGGTGGAATAATTCCGGAACGACTTTTTTCGGTTATAGGAAAGAAGGCAAAAGGCAACGCAATTGGTGTTGGAACATCAGCAATATACATATTAGTTAATCCGACCACTACTTTTTTACCAGGAACTAATTTCGCTTTTCTTGCAAAGAAATAGTATTCAGGATCATCAAGATCTTTGGCAGTTGTGATTCGAGCGCCTTTCATAAAATAAACAGAATCGTTTTCTTTTTTAACGACTTCTGTTTTAATGTTCATTTCTTGTTGAGAGGTTCTAGAATTCCAAATTAAAGCTTTCTTAGTTTTATAGTTGAATCGAATGGAATCGGGTTCAACAATATTGGAACCTTGCTTAAATAAAGGAAGTTGGGTGTAATTTCCTAAAGAATCTTTTAATCTACCAGCATAAACTTCATTCTTTTCGTAGTCAAAAACAATAATACCCGATTTTAATTCGTAGTCTAAGTAGTTTAATTCGGCACCATCGTAGAGCGTGATTATTTTTTTCTTTTGGTCAAACTTAGCGTATTTTTTTGCACGATATTTTACCTTTCCTTCAAGCACCGATTTCATTTTTTTAACGGTATCAATCTTTAAAGTGTCAATTTTTTTAATCGTAGGATTAGGTAATTCAGGTGCAGATTCTAAGGGTTTTTCAGGCTTATTTGCTTGATTTTTAGTAGGAAAAGATTTCTTACTTTTGGGTAAATCTTGCGCAAATAAATTGGAACTTCCAATTGTTAGGAAATATGCTGATAAAACGATATAAAATAAGTTTGTACGCAAAGGTTTAAATGCTATTTTTGTAAAAATATGGCTTGATTTTTGAAGAGCCAAACTTACATATTATTTTTTGTCAAAAATAGATAAATAATAAATTTATAACCTTGCAGTTTTAATTAAAATTAACTTTTGTAACAATGATTAACATAAATAGAATCAAATATATCTTTTCTTTAACATTATTGTTGTGTTCCTTACTTGGTTTTTCGCAATCCAATAAATTTAAAGTAGCTTTAGATGCCGGACACGGAGACCATGATTTTGGTGCAGTATATAATGGTCACATCGAAAAGAACATTAACTTAGCCATAGCTTTAAAGGTTGGTAAGATATTAGAAAAGAATTCTAGTATAGAGGTTATTTATACAAGAAAAACGGATGTTTTTATCGGATTAATTGAGAGAGCTAATATTGCTAATAGAGCGGATGCTAACATTTTTGTATCTATTCATTGCAATGCAAATAAGAATACCGTTGCAGATGGAACTGAGACTTATGTAATGGGTATGTCTAAAAATGCTTCTAACCTTGAAGCTGCAAAAAGGGAAAATGAGGTAATTACTTATGAAAAGGATTACAAGCAAAAATATCAAGGATTTGATCCTAATAAGCCAGAAACTATGTTGGGAATGACTATCATGCAGGAAGAATTTATTGAAAATAGTATTGCTTTAGCAGGAAAAATTCAAGATCGATTTGTGCAAGATTTAGGTAAGAAAAGTAGAGCTGGAGGAGTAAAACAAGCAGCATTTATGGTATTACATAAAGCTTATATGCCAAGAGTTCTTATTGAAACAGGTTTTTTATCAAATCCGGTTGAAGGAGCTATTTTAGATTCTGAAGAAGGGCAACAAGATATTGCTGAAGCTATTGCTAAAGCCATTATAAGTTACAAAAAAGATTTCTTTGATGGTGGTGAAGTTGATACAACTCCAGATATTAAACCATCTCAAAGAGTTGAAGATAAACCAATAAAAACTACTCCAGAACCAAAGAAATTAGATTCTATTATTAAAAAAACGGACCCTAAAGTGGAATCAAAACCAACTGCAAAAGGAGTGGTGTTTAAAGTTCAAATATCAGCAAGTTCTAAGAAATTAGAAAACACACCGAGCAATTTCAATGGATTGAAAAACATATCTAGTTCATACAATAATAGTATCTATAAGTATATGTATGGTGAAACATCAAATTATGATGAAGCCAAAAAATTATTACAAGATGCCAAAAACAAAGGTTACGCATCAGCATTTATTATTGCTTTTAAAGATGGGAAAAGCGTAGATGTGAAAGATGTTATCAAATAATATACTATTTTTGTAACCTAAAAAAAATAACAATTTTGAAATTATCAAGAGAAATTAAAACCGCTATTTTAGTTATTGCCTCTATTTTATTATTTATATGGGGTTATAGCTTTTTAAAAGGAAGAGACTTATTTACCAACTACAAAAAGTTATATGTAGAATATGTAAATGTTGAAGGATTAACAGTTTCTTCTCCTGTAACTATCAACGGATTGGTTGTTGGAAAAGTAAATAGCATAGTTATTAATAATGAAACAGGAAAAATAAAAGTTGAAATGCAAATCAATTCTGATTTTCCTATTAAGAAATCTAGTGTAGCCGAAATTTATGCTCCAAGTCCAATTGGAGGTAAACAAATTGCAATTTTGCCGACTAAAGAAGGTCAAGATGCGGTTAATGGCGATTTTCTAATTTCATCAAGCAAACTTGGTTTGACAGATGAATTAGCTAAGCAAATTGAACCTCTAAAAGATAAAATCACCAAACTTCTTGATAATGCTAATGTAATGTTAGAAAATGTAAATCAAGTTTTGGATGCAAAATCTAAAGAGAATCTTAGAAATAGTTTGGCTAACTTAAACGAGACTTTAGCACAATTTAAAGGTGCTTCAAAAGAAGTAAACGAAATGTTAGCACAAAACAAGTCTAAAATTATTGGAACTATGTCGAATGTTGAAAAAGCTTCAGCTAATTTCTCTAAAGTTTCTGATTCTTTGGCTAAAGCAAATATTGGTCAAACGGTTAAAAATTTAGAAAAAACACTTGCCAACGTTGATAAAATGATGGGCGATATGCAAGCTGGTAAAGGAACAATGGGTAAATTAATGAAAGACGATGCGATGTATAATAATTTTACCAAAACTTCTAAAGAATTGGAGTTATTATTACAAGACTTGAGATTAAACCCAACGCGCTATGTTAACGTTTCTCTTTTCGGAAAGAAAAACAAACCTTACGTAGCGCCAGTAAACGATACAATTAAATAGAATAAAACGACTATTATGGGAATTTTAGCCAATATATTTTTTGCACTATTATTAATTATAGGATTTGGATATTTTACTATCAACGTAAAAAAACTTATCCGAAATATAAAACTTGGACAAGACTTAAATCGTTCCGATAATTCTTCTGAAAGATGGAAGAATATGGCAATGATTGCTCTTGGTCAATCTAAAATGGTAAAACGACCAGTTGCAGGTTTTCTTCATATTATTGTATATGTAGGTTTCGTAATCATTAACATTGAATTACTAGAAATCATCATCGACGGACTTTTTAATACGCATCGTGTTTTCAAATTCATGGGTGGTCTGTATGATGTACTTATTGGTTCCTTCGAAATTCTTGCCTTTTTAGTGCTTGTTGCAGTAATTATTTTTTGGTTTAGAAGAAACGTAACCAAATTGAAACGTTTTGCAAGTTCTGATTTGAATGGAAAACCAAGAAATGACGCGAATTATATTCTATATTTTGAAGTTGTTCTAATGTCATTATTCTTATTGATGAACGCTTCCGATTTACATCTTCAAAATCTTCCTGAAGTTTTTGGTCATTATGAAAAAGCTGGTTCGTTTCCAATTTCACAGTTTCTAACTCCAATTTTTGACGGAATGAGTACACAATTAGTATTCATGTTGGAAAGAACATTTTGGTGGTTACACATTATCGGAATTTTAATTTTCTTAAATTATTTATATTTCTCTAAGCATTTACATATTCTTTTAGCATTCCCAAACACCTATTTTGCAGATTTAAATGCTAAAGGAAAATTTGATAATTTAGAAAGCGTTACTAAAGAAGTAAAGTTAATGTTGGATCCAAACGCTGATCCATTCGCACCACAACCTGTTGATGAAAACGCAGTTCCAAGTAAATTTGGTGCTTCAGATGTAATGGATTTGAATTGGGTACAATTATTAAATGCATACACATGTACCGAATGTGGACGTTGTACTTCAGCTTGTCCTGCTAATCAAACAGGAAAAAAATTGTCTCCACGTAAAATCATGATGGATACAAGAGATAGACTTGAAGAAGTAGGAAGAAATATTGATAAAAATAAAGGTGTTTTTGTTCCAGATAACGTATCGTTATTAAACAATTACATTACAGCAGAAGAATTATGGGCGTGTACTTCATGTAATGCTTGTGTTGAAGAATGTCCAGTTAATATTAGTCCGTTATCAATAATAATGGATATGCGTCGTTTCTTAGTGATGGAGCAAAGTGCTGCACCACAATCATTAAATGCAATGATGACCAACATAGAAAATAATGGTGCACCATGGCAATACAATCAAATGGATAGATTGAATTGGAAAGACGAATAGTAATCGATGAATAAAATTCATCTGATTTGTATTGTGATTTATCGCAATTATATATAAAAATAAATGATAATTTTCCATGTTGTGAGGATTGGAAACTTGTCTAAATGAATGTGAAATAATAAATTAAAAAAAAATGAAAGCGGAAGACATTGACAAAACCTTACAACCAGTTATTGAAAATGGACAACATTTAAGTCCAATTTTGCCAGATGGAGTAAAAAATTATTTAATCGATATTGACGGAACCATCTGTGATGATATTCCAAACGAAGAACCAGAAAGAATGTTAACAGCAGAGGTTTATCCAGATGCATTAGTAACATTAAATCGTTGGTATGATGAAGGTCACATTATCTTTTTCTTCACTTCTAGAACAGAAGCACATAGAGAATATACGGAGCGTTGGTTAAAACAACATGGTTTCAAATATCATGGAATGGTAATGGGAAAACCTCGTGGAGGAAATTACCATTGGATTGATAATCATTTAGTGAAAGCGACTCGTTATAGAGGAAAATTCACTGATTTAATTGAAAAAGAAGTAACCATCGAGGTTTTTGACGATGGACAACATGAGTAATATTAAATATATGATTTTAGATATAAGATTTTCAAAATATATCTAATATCTAAAATTTAAAATCTAAAATTAAAAGATGTCAGAAATATTGAACGTGCCAACAATGGCAGAGATGTTAGCTCAAGGCAAGCAACCAGAAGTTTTATTTTGGGTAGGTTGCGCAGGAAGTTTTGACGATAGAGCAAAAAGAATAACCAAAGCATTTGTACGAATTTTAAATCGTGCAAATGTTGAATTTGCAGTTCTTGGAACTGAGGAAAGTTGCACAGGCGATCCTGCAAAACGTGCAGGAAACGAGTTTCTTTTTCAAATGCAAGCCATGATGAACATTGAGGTTTTAAATGCTTATGAAGCTAAGAAAATAGTAACTGCTTGTCCGCATTGTTTCAATACTTTAAAAAATGAATATCCAGAATTAGGAGGAAAATATGAAGTTATTCACCATACAGAATTTCTTAAATCATTATTAGATTCTGGAAGACTAACCATTGAAGGTGGACAATTTAAAGGTAAAAAAATTACATTTCACGATCCGTGTTATTTAGGAAGAGCCAACAATATTTATGAAGCACCAAGAGATTTAATTCAAAAATTGGATGCCGAATTGGTTGAAATGAAACGCTCTAAAGCCAACGGACTTTGTTGTGGTGCTGGTGGTGCTCAAATGTTTAAAGATGCTGAAAAAGGAAACAAAGAAATCAACATCGAAAGAACCGAAGATGCTCTTGAAACTAAACCAGATATTATTGCAGCAGGTTGTCCTTTTTGTAATACTATGATGACTGATGGAGTTAAAAACAAAGAAAAAGAAGCTGAAGTAAAAGTTCTTGATATTGCCGAATTAATAGCAAACGCTCAAGATTTATAAATTTCAAAATTGTCTCACTGAGCTTGTCGAAGTGCTAATATCAAAAATCTAATATTACAATGTATATTCCATTTGAAAATTTACCGCAAGAATCAAGAATTTGGATTTACCAATCGAGCAGAAAATTTTCTGATGAAGAAGTTGCTGATATCGAAAAAGATTTGATGCAATTTATTGAAAATTGGTCAGCTCACGGAACTTCACTAGAAGCTTCCTTCACTATTAGATACAATCGATTTATAATTCTCTCAGTCAATCAAGAGTTTCATCCTGCAACTGGATGTTCTATAGATTCATCGGTTGGATTTATTCAAAATTTAGAACAAAAATACAGTGTAGATTTGTTGGATAAAATGAATGTTGCATTCAAACAAGGTGAATTCATTACTTATAAAACCCTTTTAGAATTCAAAAAACTAGCAAAAGACAAATCAGTTTCAGAAAACACAATAGTTTTCAATAATCTCGTTAATACTATTGAAGAACTCAATGAAGGTTGGGAAATTCCTGCAAGTGAAAGCTGGCACAGCAGATTCTTTTAATCTTTAATTCCTTTCATGAAAAATATAAGTAAGCTATTTTTATTATTTATAATATTAACTTTTGTAACCAACTGCGGACCTACAAAGGATAATTCCTCTTTAGGTGTAATCAAAAAACCAGAGTTGGCAATTGAGGAAGATCTATATATTCCTGTTCCAAAATCGGAACGTAAAAATTATTTTAAAGAAACTTCTCAAGAAACAAAATGGGTTGATAGTATATATACTCAAATGACTTTTGAAGAAAAAGTAGGACAATTGTTTATGGTTGCGGCTTATTCAAATAAGGATACAGTTCATGTCAATGCTGTTGAAAAGTTAGTTACTCAAAATAAAGTAGGAGGATTAATCTTTTTTCAAGGAGGTCCTGTTCGACAAGCTAAATTGACTAATCGGTTTCAAGCAAAATCAAAAGTGCCTTTGTTTATTGGAATTGACGCTGAATGGGGATTAAGTATGCGTTTAGATTCCACTTACAAATATCCTTGGAACACAACACTTGGTGCAATAAAAGATTTACGACTTATAGAAAAAGTGGGTAGGAATATGGCTCAAGAAGCCAAACGAATTGGAGCGCATTTCAACTTCGTTCCGGTTTTAGACATTAATACCAACCCTAAAAATCCTATCATTGGACACCGTTCTTTTGGTGAAAACAAAGTAAATGTTACAGAGCACGCCATTGCAATTATGGAAGGAATTCAAAGTGAAGGTGTCTTTTGTACAGGAAAGCATTTTCCAGGACATGGTGATACTGCTTTGGATTCACATTATGCACTGCCTTTGGTAAATTTTACAAAAGACAGATTAGAAAAAGTCGAATTATATCCTTACAAGCGAATGTTTGATGAAGGATTAGTTTCTGTTATGGTAGCTCATTTGAACATTCCAAGTATTGAACCACGAGATAATTTTCCGACTTCTGTTTCTTATAATGTGGTAACAAATTTACTTCAAGAGAAATTGGGATTTGATGGTTTGATTTTTACTGATGCATTGAATATGAAAGCGGCAAGTAAGTTCATGAAACCTGGAGATATCGATTTAGAAGCTTTTATGGCTGGAAATGATATTTTGCTTTTTGCAGAAAATGTTCCTTTGGCTTATCAAAAAATATCGGAAGCTTATAATAATGGACTAATTACAGAAGAACGATTAGCAAAATCGGTTAAAAAAATATTGGCTCATAAGTTCAAAATTGGATTGAACAACTATAAACCAGTTGATATAAAAAATATTTCATCCGATTTGAATACTACTTTTAAAAATGCGCTACAATATCAACTTTTCGAACATGCTACAACAGTTTTAAAAAATAAGGATAACATTCTTCCAATCAAAAATCTTGACCAAAAGATTGCTTATGTGAAGTTGGGCGATGATGTAAATTCATCTTTTGTTTCTACATTAAAAAAATATACGGAAGTTACTGAAATAATAGAAGATAATATAGATTCACTTAAAGTAAGACTTAAAGACTATAATACTATTATTGTAGGCTTTCACAAATCGGATAGAGCTTGGAAAAAGCATGATTTTTCTGAAACAGAATTGGTTTGGCTTCAAGAAATTGCTAAAAATAATGTAGTTATTTTAGATGCATTTACTAAACCTTATTCTTTGTCTGCAATATCAAGTTTTGATGATATTGAAGGAGTGGTAATGTCTTATCAAAATGGTGACATTGCTCAAGAAGTTAGTGCTCAATTACTTTTTGGAGCTTTTGAACCTCAAGGAAAATTGCCTGTAACAATCAACGAAGAGTTTAAAGAAGGTTTTGGTTTAAGAACTGATAAATTAAATAGATTAGGGTTCACTGCTCCAGAAAATGTTGGTATGAGTCCAAGTATTTTATCAAAAATTGATACTTACGCCAAAAAAGCTATTGATGGTAAAATGGCTCCCGGAATGCAAATTTTAGTAGCAAGAAGAGGTAAAGTTATTTTTCAAAAGTCCTATGGATATCACACTTATGATAAGCAAACAAAAGTTTCTAATTCAGATATTTATGATGTAGCTTCAATTACAAAAATGGTAGCTACATTACCAAATGTAATGCAACAATATGATAAAGGAAAAGTAACTTTAGATTCCAAATTGGGTGATATGATACCAATGTTTCAAGGAACAAATAAGCAAGATATTGTGTTTAAAGATTTGCTTTCTCATTATGCAAAACTACAAGCATGGATTCCTTTTTACAAAAACACTTTAGATGCTGAGAAATGTCCATCAGATAAAATATATAGTTTGTATAATAAAGAAGGATTTAATTATCAAGTTGCTGAGAATCTATACATCAGAAATGATTATCAAGATAGTATTTTAAAACAGATTGCCGATAGTAAACTTTTAGACAAAAAAGAATATAAATACAGCGATTTTACTTTTATCATTTTAAAAGAATATTTAGAAAAAGCTACTGGAAAAACTCTTGATAAATTGAGTACAGAGAATTTCTATAAAACTTTAGGAATGAACAACACCATGTTTAATCCGCTTAGAAAGTTTGATTATAGCGTAATTCCACCAACAGAAAATGACAACTATTTTCGTCATACCATAATTCAAGGTTATGTTCATGATATGACGGCTGCTATGCAAGGTGGTGTTGCTGGACATGCCGGAATTTTTTCAAATGCTATGGATATTGCCAAAATGATGCAATTGTTTCTTCAAAAAGGTAATTATGGAGATAAACAATATTTTTCTCCTTCAACATATGATACTTTTAATACTTGTCATTTTTGTTCAGAAGGAAATAGGAGAGGTTTAGGATTTGATAAACCTCAATTAGGAAAAGAAGGTCCTACTTGTGGATGTGTATCGATGTCAAGTTTTGGTCATACAGGTTTTACCGGAACTATAGCTTGGGCTGATCCAGAAACTGAAATTGTTTATGTGTTTCTGTCAAACAGAACTTATCCAGGTAATACAGAGGTAAATAAACTTTCTAAAGAAAACATCAGAGAAGATATTCAGAAAATTATTCAAGAAGCAATTTTAGATAAATAGATTTTTAATTTTTTGTTAACGGATTTCATTAGGATTTTCAGTAACTTCGTACTTCTAAAAATCAGCAATGAAAATAGCAATCGTTTGTTATCCAACTTTTGGTGGAAGTGGTGTTGTAGCTACAGAACTCGGTCTTGAATTAGCACATCGCGGACACGAAATTCATTTTATTACCTACAAGCAACCAGTTCGTTTGGCACTTTTAAACTCAAATGTGCATTACCACGAAGTGAATGTTCCTGAATACGCTTTATTTCATTATCAACCATATGAATTGGCACTATCTAGCAAATTGGTAGATATGGTAAAATTGTATGGTATTGAGTTATTGCATGTACATTATGCAATTCCACATGCTTATGCAGGTTATATGGCTAAGCAAATGTTGAAAGATGAAGGAATTAATATACCAATGGTTACTACTCTTCACGGAACCGATATTACCTTAGTGGGAAAACATCCATTTTATAAAACTGCTGTTTGTTTTAGTATCAACAAATCAGATGTAGTTACTTCTGTTTCGCAGAGTTTAAAAGACGATACGTATAAACATTTTGATATAAATAAAGAAATTCATGTAATTCCAAACTTTATTGAGTTAGAAAAGCATCGAAATGAATCATTAATATCTTGTCAACGCTCTGTTATGGCTGAAAAGCATGAAAGTATAATTACTCATATAAGTAATTTCAGAAAAGTTAAGAGAATACCAGATGTGGTTAAGATTTTTTATAAAATTCAACAACAAATTCCTGCCAAATTAATGATGGTAGGTGATGGTCCTGAGCGAGAAATTGCCGAAAAAATATGTTATGATTTAGGTATTCAAGATAAAGTGATTTTCTTTGGCAATAGTAACGAAATAGATCAAATTCTTTCTTATTCCGATTTATTTTTATTGCCATCTGAGACTGAAAGTTTTGGTTTAGCCGCTTTAGAAGCTATGGCTTGGTCTGTACCTGTTATTTCAAGTAACTCTGGAGGTTTGCCAGAAGTGAACTTTGACGGAGTCTCAGGATATTTAAGTAATGTTGGGGATGTAGATGAGATGGCTGAGAATGCTATAAAAATTTTAAGCAATATTGACACTTTAAATGCGTTTAAAGAAAATGCTTTATCGGTAGCAAAACAATTTGACATAAAAAATATATTGCCAATTTATGAAGAAATCTATCATAAAGCAATTGAAAAATCTAAGCAAATAAATTTATCATGATAAAAAAAATCGGTGCCATTTTATTAGTTATAACACTTTTTTCTTGCTCTTCATCAAAATCTCCAATGATATCAGAACCTATGTATGATGTTCTTTTTGGTAGTGAATATGGTGGAGCCTCTTTTCAATTTTACGAAATTGTATCAGATGAAAAGGAATTTAATATTTTACTAACTGATGATATGATAAAACCCTATGTAAAAAAGGAAGATATTGAAACTTGTAATTTTATACTAGTTAACATGGGAGAAAAACCTTCTGGTGGTTATACATTAGAAGTGCAAAAGGTAGAAGAATTAGATAACAAAGTAATTGTCACTTTAAAAGAGATTGAACCTAAAGGGATAGCCACAACGGCAGTTACTAAACCATGTTATGTAATAAAAATAAAATCTAAAAAGCCAATAGAAATAAGATAAATAAATCCCGATTTTTGAATCGGGATTTATTATTAGAATTTGTATCTAATTCCTAAAGCTAAATCTGGACCAAAATTATCATCTCGATAATTATTTGAGTTAAAATATAGTTCTGGTCTAATGTCTAAAGATAGTTGAATTGGCACTTCTTTAAAATTGTATTCAATACCTAAATCACCAGCTACAAAAACAAAAGTTCCATTGTCTTTGTATTGATTTCCGTTAGCTCTATAGTCATAACTCCAACTTCCTAAACCTCCACCAACACCAGCGTACCAATTAAAACCACCATCAATATTCCAAACCCATTGATAAACACCTGTAAGTTTAAAGGCGTCTACTTCATTACTATTTCTAAAACCCAAATCAAGTTCCAAACGATTGTTTTTAGATAAACCTCTTTGATAAGATATTTCACCACCAAACCCATCGTTGTCTCCAAGTCGCAAACCTAATGCGTTTTTTGAAATGTCTTGTGCTTGTGCAGTAAATGCTAATCCAATTAACATCATCGCTGATAGAATTACTTTCTTCATAAAATTGTTATTTAAAGTTTATATTATAACAACCTTATATTGTCAATTATTGTGCCGCAAGTTGTTAAAATACTTTAAAAGCAAGTTTATATTAGATATGTCATTGTTAAATAGATAAAAAAAAGTGACAAAATAGAATTCACTATTTGTCACTTTAGCTAAATTTTAAAATCTTATTAATTTATAAGAAAAGATTTTATACTTTCTGTTTGCGTTTGGTTAAAAGTTGAAGGAATTGGTAAGGTTACATTTGGAATACTATTAAGTTGATAATTCAAAACAGTGCTAGTATAAATCATTCCAACATTCTTACTATAATATTGATCAGATACGATTACATCTTGTGCATTCATTATTGTTACAGGAATTGTTACTCCTAACAAAGTTTGAACAGTTGTAATCTTTAAGTTTAAAATAATTTTTGTCTTTTTGATATCTGAATAATCATCTCCATTTGGGAAAACGTAGGTAGCTTGACCACCATTATATACAGATCTTAAGGTATAATCAATTGTTAAAGGAAACGATTGAACTGTTTGGTTAATTGTTCCAGAAGTAGTACTCAAAACTTGACCAACAGTTGCATTTTCATTAAAAAAAATAAAATCTGTAACTCCAAGATTAATAGGAGTTGTTAACCCAAAATCAAAACTAAAATTCCCAGTCATAAGTAATTTACTACCGTCAATTTTTATTCCATTATTTCTTAAAGTCGAACTGAAAAAACCTGTAGGAATTGTTAAGGATTTAATTTTTTTATAAGTTTCTGAATTTATTAAGGTGTCACCAGAGACATAAACTGAATCTCTTGTTAATGGGTTAGTAGAACTACTTAAATTACTATCAACATCATAAACCCAATAATTATTGTTTTTTAAAGGCATAAATCCAGTTGGCACTTCATTTCCATCATCTGTGTTATTGTCATTATCGCTTGAGCAAGAAGTTAAAAAAATCAGTAACAATGATGTAATTAAAAATTTAGTTTTCATATACAATTAAATTATTTTTGCTAAATTAATAAAAATATTTTAACAATTATCAAATGTAAATATCATTTTACAGATTGAAATCTTAATTAAATTTAATTGTTAAACTTTTAAACTATAAACAATTCAACTATATTTGTTCAAAACTATTAAAAATGGCTGGAAATAGCTACGGAACACTTTTTAGAATTACAACTTTTGGAGAATCTCACGGAGATGCACTTGGAGGAATAATTGATGGATGTCCGGCAGGAATTGAATTAGATATTGAAGCTATTCAAAAAGAAATGCAACGTCGTAAACCAGGACAATCTTTTATAGTTACTCAACGAAAAGAAGAAGATAGTGTTCAATTATTATCTGGTATATTTGAAGGAAAAACTACTGGAACTCCCATTGGTTTTATAATTCCAAATACCAATCAAAAATCGGATGATTATTCACATATAAAAGATTCTTATCGACCGAGTCATGCTGATTATGTTTACGAAAAAAAATATGATATTCGTGATTATCGTGGAGGCGGAAGAAGTTCAGCAAGAGAAACTGTAAGTAGAGTAGTTGCAGGAGCTATTGCTAAACAAATTATTAAAGACATTAAAATTAATGCCTTTGTTTCATCAGTTGGTGAAATATTTATTGATAAACCTTATCAGGATTTAGATTTTTCATTAACCGAGACCAATGTTGTTCGTTGTCCAGACCCAGCTTCATCTGAAAAAATGGAAGCCTACATAAAAGAAATAAAAAAGCAAGGTGATACAGTTGGAGGAACAATAACTTGCGTAATTCAAAATGTTCCCATCGGACTTGGTGAACCTGTTTTTGACAAGCTTCATGCCGAACTTGGAAAAGCAATGTTATCCATAAATGCGGTGAAAGGATTTGAATTTGGAAGCGGTTTTTTTGGATCCAAAATGAAAGGTAGCGAACATAACGATTTGTACAATGCAGATGGAACTACAAAATCAAATCTTTCGGGTGGAATACAAGGAGGAATTTCTAATGGAATGGACATCTATTTCAGAGTTGCTTTTAAACCAGTAGCAACATTAATTCAAAAGCAAGAGGTGTTAACTAACCAAAATGAAATAATTGAGCAACAAGGTAAAGGTCGTCATGACCCTTGTGTTGTGCCAAGAGCGGTTCCAATTGTGGAAGCAATGGCTGCTATCGTTTTAGCCGATTTTTATTTAATAAACAAAATTTATCAAACAAAATAATGACATCACAAGTAGAACAAAAAAAATCATTTTTTAGTAATCTAACAGTTCAAATTTTAATAGCAATGGTCTTTGGAGCCATTCTCGGAATTTATATTCATAATAATTTTGACACTGAATTTGCAAAGAATTTTAGTGATAAAATAAAAATATTGGCAACCATATTCATTAGATTAGTTCAAATGATTATTGCGCCTTTAGTAATTACAACTTTAGTTGTTGGAATTGCAAAATTAGGAGATATAAAATCGGTAGGTAGAATTGGTGGTAAAGCCATGGGGTGGTTTTTTACAGCCTCTTTCATTTCCTTATTGATAGGTTTGTTTTGGGTAAATATTCTTGAACCCGGAGTTGGTTTGAATTTAACCGATGTTGATGTTTCTACTGCTGTTGAAGTTACTGATAAAACTAAAAGTTTTTCAGCTCAAAATTTTGTAGAACATATTATTCCAAAAAGTATTTTTGAAGCATTAGCAACTAATGAAATATTGCAGATTGTAATTTTTTCAATATTCTTTGGATTAGCAGCTGCATCCATTGGTGATCATGCAAAACCTGTTGTAAAAGTTTTAGATGTTATTTCGCACATAATTTTGAAAATGGTAAATTATGTAATGAAATTTGCTCCAATTGGAGTATTTGGAGCCATTGCAGGAGTTTTTGCCATTAGAGATTTGCAAGAATTATTGTTGACCTATGCCAAATTTTTCGGTTCTTTTTTGGTTGGAATTTCTTCACTTTGGATTGTTCTTCTACTTGTAGGATACTTATTTTTGAAAAGTCATATGACAACTTTACTTAAAAGAATTCTTAGTCCATTAATAATTGCATTTGGAACCACAAGCAGTGAAGCCGTTTTTCCAAAATTGACAGAAGAATTAGAACGATTTGGTGTAAAGGATAAAATTGTTTCATTTATGCTACCGCTTGGGTATTCATTTAATCTTGATGGTAGTATGATGTACATGACTTTTGCAAGTATTTTTATAGCACAAGCTTATGGTGTTCCATTAGATTTAGGGACACAAATGACAATGCTTTTGGTTTTAATGCTTACAAGTAAAGGAATTGCTGGAGTTCCAAGAGCAAGTTTAGTGGTTGTTGCTGCTACTTGTGGAATGTTTGATATTCCAATTGAAGGTATCGCTTTAATTCTTCCGATTGACCATTTTTGCGATATGTTTAGAAGCGCAACTAATGTTTTAGGTAATGCTTTGGCAACATCAGTTGTAGGAAAATGGGAAAAAGAAAGTTAAAAATTTAAAAATTTAAAAATTAATAACTAAATTTGAAATCGAAAAAAAACTTTAAATTATTTTTTATGAAAAAAACTCTACTTTACTTACTTATGGGAGCGTCGTTTGCTACTACTGCGCAAACATTAGTTACTGAAAATTTTAACTCTTTGGCAGCTGGAGATGTTTCTACTGAAATTACAGGTGCAACTGCTGGTCAAGGCAGTTATTTTCTGTTTGCAACCAATGGAACTGCTCCAACGACTAGTACAAATGCTGGTGTAACAAATGCTCAAATTGTAGCTGGCGGAAATGCTAGTTTAGGTCTTCAAATTACTGGTCCAAACGGAGACAAAGGATCACGTTTTATGTGGAAAGATGGTTTTCCTGCATTATGGACAG
>CANGUP010000010.1 GCA_947457105.1 Flavobacteriaceae bacterium | reverse complement strand
GAAACCATTTTTGGAGGAAATACAATAGATGTAAAACCTACAGGTTCGGTAGAAGTAGATTTAGGTTTTAGACATACTAGACAAGACAATCCATCCTTTTCTCCAAGAAATAGAGCTACAACAACGTTTGATTTTGACCAAAGAATCAGTATGAGTTTGATGGGAAAAGTGGGTACAAGATTAAATGTAAATGCCAATTATGATACCCAGTCTACTTTTGCATTTCAAAATCTTATCAAATTAGAATACGCTCCAACAGAAGATGATATTATTCAAAAAATTGAAGTAGGTAACGTAAATATGCCATTAAACAGCTCATTGATTAGAGGTGCACAGAGTTTATTTGGGGTAAAAGCACAATTACAATTCGGAAAAACAACAGTTACCGGAGTTTTCTCTGAACAAAAATCACAAACAAAAACCGTTACTTCTCAAGGCGGTGGAACAATCCAAAATTTTGAACTTTTTGCTCAAGAATATGATGCCGACAGACACTTTTTCCTATCGCAATACTTCAAAAACAAATACGATTACTCTTTAAGAAATTATCCTCAAATTGATAGTAGAGTTCAAATTACACGTATTGAAGTTTGGTTAACAAACAGACAAAACAGAGTTACTACAAATAATAATAACCTTAGAAATATTATTGCCTTACAAGATTTAGGTGAAACTGCTTTAAATGAATCTGGAACTTTAAATCCAATTCTACCAACAGAAATCGTAGCTATTAATCCAGCAGATAATCCTGGAAATAGCTTCTTCTTAGCACCTATTGATACTCCTTCTAAAAACTCAAACAATAAATATGATCCTGCTTTAATTACTTTAGGTGGCGGTTTCTTAAATACAAATATTAGAGAAATAGTAACTTCAAATGCAGGTTTTAATAATTCGGTTCCTGTAAGTGAGGGTATTGATTATGCAAAATTAGAAAATGCAAGAAAGCTTAGTCCAAACGAGTTTACTTATCATCCTCAATTGGGATACATCTCTTTACAACAGCGTTTAGCAAATGACGAAGTTCTTGCAGTAGCTTATCAATATACTATAGGAGACCAAGTATACCAAGTAGGTGAATTTGGTAATGATGGAGTAGAAGCAACACAAGTAGACCCAAGTGGAGTGCCATCATCACAAGCATTAATATTGAAAATGCTTAAAAGTAGTTTAACTACAGTTCAAAAACCAATTTGGGGATTGATGATGAAAAACATCTATCAAATTCCTGGTGGTTATCAATTGCAAAAAGAAGATTTTAAATTCAATATTTTATACGCAGATCCATCTCCATTAAATTACATAACTCAAGCCAATTCTACAACACCACTTCCAGCCGGAGTTGAACAAACACCTTTGTTAAAAGTTTTTGGAATTGACCAATTGAACTTTAACAATGACCCACAAAACGGAGGCGACGGATTCTTCGATTTTATTCCAGGATTGACTGTAGATCAACAAAATGGTAGATTGATTTTTACTTCTGTAGAACCTTTCGGTAAGTACTTATTTGAAAAATTAAGAAGTGGAGCAGGTGAAGATTACAATGGTGACCCAACTTTAGTTTACAATGCCAATCAAGCTAAATACGTTTTTAGAACCTTATATAAAAGTACACAGGCAGCAGCTTTGCAAGACAGTGAAAAAAATAAATTCCAACTTAGAGGTAAATTCAAGTCTTCAGGTGGAGATGGAATTCCAATTGGTGCTTTCAATGTACCTAAAGGTTCTGTAGTAGTTACCGCTGGAGGAAGACTTCTTGTTGAAGGAGTTGATTACACTGTAAATTATCAAGCAGGTAGAGTGCAAATTCTTGACCCAGCATTATCAGCTTCGAATACGCCAATTGAAGTTTCTGTAGAGAACAACTCTGTTTTTGGTCAACAAACAAGACGTTTTTTTGGTGTAAATGTAGAGCACAAATTTTCTGAAAAATTCATTTTAGGAGCAACTTTCTTAAAAATGACAGAAAGACCTTTTACTCAAAAATCTAACTACGGACAAGAATCGGTAAACAATTCTATTTACGGAATAAATACAGCTTATTCAACAGAAGTACCTTTCTTGACCAGAATGGTAAATAAACTTCCAAATATAGATACGGATGTTCCTTCTGTGGTTTCATTTAGAGGTGAAGTAGCTTACTTACAACCAAATTCGCCAAAAGCCGATCGTTTTGAAGGCGAAGCAACTATTTATGTTGATGATTTTGAAGGCTCACAAACAACAATTGATTTGAAATCACCTTTTTCTTGGTTTTTATCTTCTACACCAGAAAAACCAACAACAGGAGTATTACCAAGTTATCCTGACTTTGGAGGAACTTCTAATGGTTTGGAATATGGTTTTAAAAGAGCAAAATTGGCTTGGTATACTATTGACCCAGTTTTTTATACACAAAGACCATCCGGAATTTCTGAAGATGATTTGTCGCTTAATTCAACAAGAAGAATTTTCAGTCAAGAGTTATTTCCAAATACAGTAATCGCTCAAGGACAAACTCAAGTTGTAAATACTTTAGATTTAACGTATTTTCCAAATGAGCGTGGTCCTTACAATTTTAATACAGCAACTGCACCAGATAACACTATACCAAATCCAGAAGATAATTTTGGTGGAATAGTTCGTGCCATAAATTCAACCAATTTTGAACAATCTAATGTGGAGTACGTACAATTTTGGATGTTAGACCCATATTTTGACCCAGGAAATCCTACCGCTCAAACTCCAAGTACTAATATTGGTAAAGTTTATTTAAATCTTGGTGAAATATCGGAAGATGTTCTTAAAGACGGACGAAAATTCTATGAAAATGGTGTTGGTAGTAATCAAATAGTTGTTAATCCGCAACCGCTTTGGGGAGATGTTCCAGCTTCTCAATCATTAATCTATGCTTTCGATTCTGATCCAGGAAATAGAACGGCTCAAGATATTGGTTTTAATGGATTGAATGATGCTCAGGAAGCAGCAAAATTTCCAAGTTTCGCATCATTTGCAGATCCAGCTCAAGATAATTTTACTTATTTCTTAAATACTACTGGAAATATTTTTGATCGTTATAAAAATTATAATGGAACAGAAGGAAATTCACCAATAGATGTTACAGATACCAATCGGGGTTCTACAACGGTTCCAGATGTTGAGGACATCAATAGAGACAATACCATGAATACAATCAATGCCTATTATGAATATGGTATTGATGTAAGACCAGGAATGGCAGTAGGAAATACTAGATATGTTACCGATGTAAGAGAAACCACGGTAACATTATCAAATGGCGAAACTACTCAAGCAAGATGGATTCAGTTTAAAGTGCCGGTTTCACAACCAGAAAATACAGTTGGAAGCATTTCAGATTTTCGTTCTATTCGATTCATGAGACTTTTCATGACAGGTTTTGAAAGTCAAATTACATTGCGTTTTGGAGCTTTAGATTTAGTTCGAGGTGAATGGAGAAGATTTGAAAACACGTTAGATCCAACAGATACAGATACCTCTGATGATGGTACCGATTTTGATGCTCAAGCACTAAATATTCAAGAAAATGGAGATAGATTGCCTATTAATTATGTAACACCTCCAGGGGTTCAATTAGAAGAGTTGTTTTTTAATAATACTTTAATCCCACAAAATGAGCAATCCTTGGCTTTACGTGTTGATGGTGATGGTTTAGAGCCAGGAGATTCTAGAGCTGTATTTAAAAATGTTAGTGTAGATATGCGTCAGTTTAAAAAACTGAAAATGTTTGTTCATGCGGAAGCACCAGCCGATGATGTTACATCTTTAGAAGATGATGAAATGGTTGCTTTCATTCGTTTCGGTAATGACTTTACAGAAAACTTTTATCAAGTTGAAATTCCGTTAAAGAGAACGCAGTTTGGAGATAATTCACCAGAAGGTGTTTGGCCAGAATCTAATAGAATTGATATTTCTACAGAATTATTAACCAAACTAAAAATTTTAGCTTTAAATTATGTCTACACTCCAGGTGAAATTTTCTATAGAAATGAAGATGATCCAGACATGAATCCTTCAGCTTCCGGCAAAGTAAATAAATTAAAACTAGGTATTCGAGGAAATCCTAATTTCGGTTTAGTAAGAACATTAATGATTGGTGTAAAAAACCAAACTGATGATTTGAATACTCCACAACATCCATTAAATCCTAGACGTATTAAAGGAGAAGTATGGTTCAATGAACTTCGTCTTGCTGAAATGGACAACAAAGGTGGTATGGCAGCAGTTGCGAGTTTAGATGGTAATCTTGCTGATTTTGCTAATATTTCTGCTACTGGTAGATTAAGTACTATAGGTTTTGGAACTTTAGAACAAGGACCAAACGAGAGAAGTCGTGAAGATATCTTACAGTATAACGTTGTTACCAACATGAGTTTGGGTAAACTTTTGCCAAAAAAATGGGGTGTAAATCTTCCGTTTAATTATGCTGTCGGCGAAGAGTTTATTACGCCTCAATATGATCCGTTTAATCAAGATATTAAATTACAACAATTGCTAGATGTTACGGCTGATGAAGCAGAAAAACGAAATATTAGAAATAGAGCAATTGATTATACTAAGAGAAAAAGTATCAACTTTATTGGTGTAAAAAAAGAACGTGGCGAAAAGCAAAAACCACATTTCTATGATCCAGAAAACTTAACACTTTCATATTCTTACAATCAAGTAGATAGACATAATTTTGAACTTGAAAATTTTATAGATCAACAAGTAAATACTACTGCAGATTATACCTATGCATTTCAATCGAAACCACTAGAGCCTTTCAAAAAAGTAAAAGCTTTCAAAAAAAGTAGCTATTGGAAATTGTTGAGCGATTTTAATTTCAATTATTTACCTGCAAATATCTCTTTCAGTTCAAATATTATACGTCAATTCAATAGACAACAATTTAGATTAGTTGATGTTGAAGGACTTGGTTTGGATGCTTTATACCAAAGAAATTTCTTGTTCAACTATCAATATGGATTTAATTATAACCTAACTAAATCGTTGAAACTTAATTTTAATGCGACTTCTAATAATATAGTTAGAAATTATATGGACGAAAACAATAATCCAGATAACTCCTACACAATTTGGACAGATTATTGGAATATTGGCTCGCCCAACCAACACAACCAACAGTTGTTAGTTAATTATGAGTTGCCATTAAATAAAATTCCATTTTTGAGCTTTGTCAAATCTAGTTATACTTATACAGGTAATTTTAGTTGGCAACGTTCCTCATTGGCATTCTCATCTGTTATCTCTAACGGAATTGAGTACAGTTTAGGTAACACAATTCAAAATGCAGGTTCTCATAAATTGAATACCCAATTCAATATGGAAAGTTTTTATAAGTATTTAGGATTGAATAAAACCAAAAAGCAAAACAAAACAACACAAGTTGGTCCTCCAAAGCCTGGTCAAAAAGTAACTAGTCAAGCAGCTACTCCAGCTAAAGATAGAAATGTTTTTCTAGATGGTTTAGTTGGTGTTTTAACAAGTGTGAAAAACATTCAAATCAATTACACAGAAAATCAAGGAACTGCTTTGCCAGGATTCCTTCCAAGTATTGGTTTCTTTGGAACAGCTAAACCTTCGTTAGGTTTTGCTTTTGGTTCGCAAGATGACGTTCGTTTTGAAGCCGCTAAAAATGGTTGGCTAACTTCTTTTCCAGAATTCAATTTAAATTATACTCAAATTCTAACTAGAACACTAGATTATACAGCTAATATTGATTTATTTCCAGATTTCAAAATCGACTTGAGTGGAAACAGAACGTATGCTAATAATTTCTCAGAACAGTACGACGTTTCTCCTGATGGAACTTACAATTCAAGATCGCCATATAGTACAGGAAATTTTGCAATATCAACTGTTTTGATTAAAACAGCATTTAAGAATAGTGACGAATTTGGTTCAGAAGCTTTTGATGATTTTAGAGAAAATCGTTTAAAAATAGCAAACAGATTGGCCTCAAATTATTACGGAGGCGCACCTTATGCAGTCGATGCTGAAGGATATCCTGCTGGTTTTGGCAAAAATAGCCAATCGGTTCTATTGCCGGCATTCTTAGCTGCCTACACAGGTGCTGGAGCTTCTGATGTTTCCCTAGGAATCTTGAGAAATTTCCCAATTCCTAACTGGAATGTAAAATATAATGGATTAATGCGTTATAAATATTTTAAAGATAAGTTCAAACGTTTCTCTTTACAACATAATTATAAAGCATCTTATACAATAAATTCATTCCGATCTAATTTAGATTATCAAGAAGGTGTAAATCCACTAAACGGGAATTTATATGAAAGAACTCTTGTTGGAAATGTGAATTTAGTTGAACAATTTAATCCTTTAATTCGTTTAGATTTAGAAACTAAAAGTTCGTTCAAGTTTCTAGCTGAAATGAAAAAAGACAGAGCATTATCTCTAAGTTTTGATAATAATCTATTGACAGAAGTAAAGGGAATTGAATATGTAATTGGAACTGGTTATCGTTTTAAAGATGTTATTTTTTCAACTAAATTAGCCGATAATCCATCGGGTGTTATAAAAAGTGATATCAATTTGAAAATAGATTTCTCTTACAGAAATAATAAAACCATTGTACGTTATTTAGATTATAACAACAATCAATTAGGTGGAGGACAAAACATTTGGTCTGCAAGATTAACAGCCGATTATTCGTTTAGTAAAAACCTAACTGCAATTTTCTATTACGATCATTCGTTCTCTCAAGCAGTAATTTCAACATCATTTCCATTGACAAATATTAGAGGTGGATTCACTTTAAGATACAACTTTGGAAATTAATTGAAATAGTGATAAAAATCATTTTAAAAATTTAAGAATAAACAATACATTTGACCTGAATTTAAACTTACAAACAAAATGAGCATACCAACTAATTTAAAATACACAAAAGACCACGAATGGATTTCTATGGATGGTGATATTGCAACTATCGGAATTACACATTTCGCTCAAAGCGAATTGGGTGATATCGTTTATGTTGAAGTTGAAACACTAGACCAAACACTTGAAAGAGATGAGGTTTTTGGTACTGTTGAAGCTGTAAAAACAGTTTCTGATTTATTTTTACCAATGTCTGGTGAAATTATCGAATTTAACGAAGACCTTGAGCGCAACCCAGAAACTGTAAATTCTGACCCTTATGGAGCAGGATGGATGGTAAAAGTAAAAGTATCTGATGTTTCTCAATGGGACGAATTGTTAGATAGCGAAGCATACGCAAGTTTGATAGGTGCTTAATAAAAAAATATTTTTCCTACTAGCCATTCTTTGGACTCTTGCAGTCACATTTTTGAGTTTGGCTACATTTGAAGATGTTAGTAGCAACATAAAAGTTCCTTTTAAAGATAAACTCGTCCATTTTACATTCTATATGATGTTTGTAATATTGTGGTCGTTGTTTTTCAAAAAACGTAAATACAATTATAAGATTCTATTTGCAGCAATTGGCTACGGAATAGCGATGGAAATTTTCCAAAAACTATTCACCACAACAAGAAGCGCAGATATTCTTGATGTTATAGCCAATTCAACAGGAGCAATAGTAGGATTGCTAATAATTACAAAGATATTAAACAACAAAACCACTCATTGAGTGGTTTTGTTGTTTAAACTTAAAAACTTTTCTTATATAAGTTTGTTTAACCAAAAAGTCATCATTCCTTCAATATTTTCTATTTTCGCCACAAATATATTGGATGCAGATTTTTTGTACCTTTATCGTTTCTAATAATTAAGAAAATGAACATCAAACACTATTTAGATTCTACTTATCTGAAAACTCCTGAACAAGCTGGACTTTCTGTTGAAGAAAACACCAAAGTAGTTCAAGGATTTATCCAAGAAGCTATTGATGAGGGTTTTAAACTAATCATGATTCGTCCAGATATGGTGGCGATGGCTAGAAAAATGATTAGTAAGGCTAATTCAATGGTTACGATAGGAACTGTAATTGGTTTTCATGAAGGAACTTATTCATTGGAAGATAAACTTACCGAAGCTAAAAAAGCCATTGAAGATGGTGTAGACGATTTAGATTTTGTTTGCAATTATGAAGCGTTCAAAAGAGGTGAAGTAGATATTGTAAAAAAAGAAGTTCTCGAAGGAACAAAACTTGGATTAGAACATCACAAAATAGTAAAATGGATTATTGAAGTTGCAGCATTAAGTAATGACCAAATTATCCAAATTTCTTCTTTGATTAAGAAGGTTGTGATGTCTAATTTTAAAGAAGAATGTTATCATTCGGTTTATGTAAAATCATCAACAGGTTTTTACAAAACAGAAAATGGTTTGCCAAATGGCGCAACGGTGCCAACTATAATAATGATGTTAGAAAATGGTTCGCCTCTCTCTATAAAAGCTGCAGGTGGTGTTAGAACCTATGATGAAGCAGTAGAAATGATTAATCTTGGAGTTAAGAGAATAGGGACATCATCTGCCAAAGCCATTGACAACGGACAAACAACAAACAGCGATTACTAAATTATATTCAAATAGGATGTTTAATAAAATAACGATAGCTTTTTTACTATTAAATGCATTATTGGTTACCGCCCAAAAAGGAAGTGAACAAATGCCAATTTTTCCAAGCTGCGAGAAATTACAAGCTAAAGAACTTGAAAATTGTTTCAATACCGAAGTACAAAATTTTGTTTACAATAATTTTCAAGTACCTACTAAGTTAAAAGACAACAACTACAAAGTAAGTGTCATAGTCTTGTTTGAGGTTGACGACAAAGGAACTTTCAAAGTGCAATATGTTGATGCTATAGATGAGGATTTAGTAAAAGAAAGTAAACGAGTTTTTGCGGCTATGCCAAAAGTGATTCCGCCAACGTATAACGGAAAGCCAACTTATGCAAAGTATACAATCAGAATAGCAATTCCACTTCAAAGTGCTGCTGAAATTCAAGCAGAAAAGGAGAAAGAAATTGAGGCTAGCAAGCCAACTACTATTTACTCGCCAAAAGATAAAAATAAAGAACTTACAGAATTTGATAGTATTGTTTATAAAAAGTTCAACAATCCTCAATATCAAAGTCATTTGAGCATTCCGTTGTCGCATAGTTTTTATGCGCAATTTGATCCAGCAATGAATCAAGTAGGTAGTAATAATCATTCGGCATCCAAGCCTTACACCTATGCTGAAGTTTCTAAATATTACAATTTAGAGGTAGAAAATCAAAAGCTAATGAAGAACAAAACTTCATGGTGGGGGAAAAAGATTTGGAATGAAAATACAGTTGCTATTCAAGGAGATGATTATTGGTTTACTATGAATCCTATTTTCGATTTGCAAATGGGTAAAAGCGATCCAAGTGTTGCAGATTACACTTATGTAAATACTCGTGGAATTCAAGTGCGAGGTGGTTTAGGAAGTCAATTAAACTTTACCACAACCATTTTTGAAAGTCAAGGTCGTTTTGCTGATTATTTTAATAATTATGCAGTTTCGATTAAACCATCAGGAGGAAATCCGGCAATAATTCCAGGAATTGGAATCGCAAAAGAATTCAAATCAGACGCTTTCGATTTTCCTATGGCCGAAGCAAATTTAATTTTCGCACCAAATAAGTTTATTGATTTACAATTGGGTTATGGAAGAAATTTTTTAGGTGATGGATATCGTTCCATGTTTTTAACAGATGGTGTAAGTCCCATTCCTTATTTTAAAATAAATACCACATTTTGGAAAATTAAATATACCAACAACTACATGTGGATGAAAGATGTTAGAAATGATGCCACAATTGACGGAACCTATGCGACAAAGTTTGTAGCGAATCATTATTTAAGTTGGAATGTGACCAAAAGATTCAATTTAGGTTTTTTCGAATCGGTAGTTTGGTCTAATCAAAATGATAGGGGATTTGATATGAGTTTTGTAAACCCAATCATATTTTATCGCGCAGTTGAATTTTCATCTTCTTCAAGAAGCGGGAATGCCTTACTTGGTTTGACTACTAAGTACAAATTGAACAATCAAATTAATTTCTACGGACAATTTCTAATTGATGAATTTTCTTTTAATGAAGTGAAAGATGCTAATAAAAGTTGGAAAAACAAATTTGCTTACCAAATTGGAGCAAAATATTTCAATGCGTTTAATATAGAAAATCTGTTGGTGCAAGTGGAGTACAATCATATAAGACCTTACGTTTATTCTCATAGCGATGCGTTAACAAATTATGGAAACAGCAACCAAAGTCTTGGACATCAATGGGGAGGAAATGCTAGAGAATTAATAGCAATTGCGCGTTACCACAAAGGAAGATATTTTGCAGATGCTAAACTAACAATGGGTGTAAGAGGTTTTGATTTTGATGCTACTAAGAATTATGGTGGAAATATTTATTTAAGCTATAATGATAATAGACCTTTTAATAACGGTGTTACAGTAGGTCAAGGAAATAAAACTAATATATTTATCGCCGATTTACAAGCTGGTTATTTGATAAACCCAGCTACAAATTTGAAAGCTTTCGGAAGTATTATTTACAGAAATTTTAGCCCAACAGTAGAAACAGATGTTTTGAAAAATCAAACTACAACTTGGTTTTCTCTTGGTCTGAGATGCGATATTTTTAATTGGTATTTCGATTATTAGAATTTTAAATAATTTTATGGTTTGTTTTTTGTCAAATCCTTTTTGATAAACTACTTTTGCACCATTAAAAAATCATTTTTCCAATTCCATTGAATTCTACAACTAATACACTTTCGCCCAAAGCAATCTTTAGAGATTTTAAAGAAATCACCAAGGCTGGTTTAGCAATAAGTGTTTTATTTTCTTCAATTGCCGGCTATTTATTAGGATTTGATGAAAGTCATCCGTTTAGTTGGACAACTTTGATAATGTTGATTATCGGTGGATATTGCATGGTTGGAGCTTCAAACGCGTTCAATCAAGTGATAGAAAAAGATTTGGATGCATTAATGGATAGAACTAAGAATCGTCCAGTTCCTGCAGGAAGAATGTCGCCTAACGTAGCACTATTTGTAGCAAGTTTGTTAACAATAATAGGATTAATCTTACTCTATTTAATCAATCCAAAAACAGCAATGTTCGGAGCGATTTCGATATTTTTATATACAAGTGCTTACACACCATTAAAAACGGTTACACCATTATCGGTTTTTGTAGGAGCAATTCCAGGCGCAATTCCTTTCATGTTAGGATGGGTTGCGGCAACAGGAAATTTCGGAATAGAAGCAGGGACACTATTCATGATTCAGTTTTTTTGGCAGTTTCCTCATTTTTGGGCTATAGGTTGGTTTTTGTATGAAGATTATGAAAAAGCTGGGTTTTTTATGTTGCCTACTGGACAAAGAGATACTAAAACAGCGACACAAATTATATTGTACACATTTTGGCTAATAGTTGCATCACTTTTACCTTGTTTGGGGTTTACAGGGCAATTTTTTATTAGTCAAATTGCTGCAGTTTTGGTTTTTCTATTAGGTTTATGGATGCTGATTTATGCTATCAAATTATACCAACAAAGAACACCAAAAGCAGCTAGAGTATTAATGTTAGTAAGTGTTTCTTACATTACTTTATTGCAAATAATATATATAACAGATAAATTTTTAAGATAGTTATGATGACAACTGAAGAACATAAAGAACGAACAGCAAGGTCATACAAGCTCTTGTTGATTTTTGCGATGATAAGTATGGTGATGATGTTTGCAGGTTTAACCAGTGCAATGGTTGTAAGTAAATCGAGACCAGATTGGCTTAAAGATTTTCAAATGCCAACTGCTTTTTTTATCAGTACTGCAATTATTCTTTTGTGTAGTGTAACTATTCACTTAGCAAAAAAATCAATTAAAAAAGACGACAGAAGTAAAACTTCGCTATTTTTACTAACAACTCTTGCCTTGGGATTGGGATTTATTTATTTTCAATTTGAAGGTTTTGCGCAGTTATTTCAAAATCATTTATATCCAGTTGGAGGATCAGGTTCAATTACCATTTCATTCTTGTATGTTTTGGTATATGTGCACATGGCACACTTGGCTGGAGGTATAATTTCACTATTAATTATAATTTATAATCATTTTAAACAAAAGTACAATTCGTCCCAATTTATTGGTATTGAGCTAGGTGCAATGTATTGGCACTTTCTGGATTTTTTGTGGATTTATTTATTTTTGTTTTTATATTTCTTTAAATAAGAAAAATATGTAAATTTGGGAACTTTTTAACAACAACTTTTTATGGGATCGACAGTTACTACTGCAAATACTGTAGGGAAATCATGGGATGGCGGAAATAATGAGCCATTAGGAGCAAGTTACGGAAAATTAATGATGTGGTTTTTCATCGTTTCTGATGCATTAACCTTTTCTGGTTTTTTGGCTGCTTACGGTTTTTCTAGATTTAAATTCATTGAAACTTGGCCTTTAGCCGATGAAGTGTTTACTCACTTCCCTTTTATGCATGGGGTTTCTGCTCCAATGTATTATGTGGCATTGATGACTTTTATTCTTATCTTTTCTTCTGTTACTATGGTACTCGCTGTTGATGCAGGTCACCAAATGAAACAAGGAAAAGTAGCTTTTTACATGTTTTTAACAATCATTGGAGGTTTAATCTTCGTTGGTTCACAAGCTTGGGAATGGAAAAATTTCATTCATGGTGAATATGGTGCTGTTGAAACTAAAGGCGGAAGCATTCTGCAGTTTGTTGATAGTAAAGGAAAGCGTGTCGCTTTGGCTGATTTCGCAGTTGTATTACCTGAAGAAAGAGAACAACTTACAAGAGGAAAAGGAAAATGGTTTATGGAAGAAGGTTCTTTACCAACTTATTCTGTAAATGAAGTTTTGGCTGGTTTTAAAGCTCGTCCAGACTTATTAGTAAGAACTGAAGTTATCAATAGTGAAGAAACGCTTAAAACAGCTCAAGGTTTAAATGAAGATAAATCATTGAATAAACCAAAACATAAATTTATTCTTTCAAGAGCAGAATCTGAAAAAAGATTAGCAGATGCTGCATTGGTAGTTGAAGGAGCTAACTTACAACACAATGAATATGGAAGTAAGTTATTTGCTGATTTCTTTTTCTTTATTACTGGTTTCCACGGATTCCACGTATTCTCTGGAGTTATCATTAACATCATCATTTTCATAAATGTTCTTTTAGGAACTTATGAAAAAAGAAGAAGTTACGAAATGGTTGAAAAGGTTGGACTTTACTGGCACTTTGTCGATTTAGTTTGGGTTTTCGTATTTACTTTCTTCTATTTAGTTTAATCTTAAGATAAAAAAATAATGGCACACGCACACGAATCGAATACAGGTAGAATTTGGAAGGTTTTTTGGTTTCTTTCTGCAGTTACAATTGTAGAGGTGATTTTAGGTATTTTTAAGCCTGAAGCCTTGTATATGACAAATTTTTTAGGAACTAATCTTCTAAATTGGATATTCTTAATTTTGACTTTAGTTAAAGCATATGGAATTGTTTGGGCTTTCATGCACATGGAAGGCGAAACAAAAGCATTGAGAAGATCGGTTGTTTGGACAGTTATTTTCTTAGTTTTATATCTTACTTTCATCCTTTTAGTAGAAGGTAACTATGTTTTTGAGGTATTTAAAAATGCTACTATTAAGTGGAATTTTTAACATTATATTAATTCAATTTAAAGGTACGCGTTGCGTACCTTTTTTTTATTTTTGTATATTCAAATAAAAAAAAATGAAAAAGAAAATAGTTCTCTTTGTATTGTTTGTTCTTCCTCTAGTTACTTATCTCTTTTTTGCCTCAGGAGTTAATAGTTTTGTTAATCTTCCTACTATTACTAAAAATATTCCAGACATAAATACTTGGAAAACGCTAGATGATAAACCTGTTGCTCTTACCAATAAAATTACTATATTAGGCTTTATTGGTACTGATGTTGAAAAACGAAAAGGAAGTTTTTTTAATTTATATGAAAAGATTTATACAAGAAACAAAGATTTTAAAGATTTTCAAATGGTAATGATTTTTCCAGATGGAACTCAAGAGCAAGTAAAAGCATTAAAAGATGATATAAGTAAACTTGGAACTCAAGCTGGATGGAATTTTGTTTTTGGCTCTCCACAGCAAATACAAATATTCTATGACAAATTACAATTAGTAGGTAAATTAGACGATAATCTTGGAACACCAAATGTTTACATTGTAGATAAAAAGAGAAATCTTAGAGGTAGAAAAGGTCAAGATAAAAAGGGCAAGCCAGAATATAAAGAAGGATACAATACTGTTTTAGTTTCAGAACTATACAATCAAATGATAGATGATGTTAAAATTATATTAGCGGAATATCGATTGGCTTTGAAAAGAAATCACAACGCCTCAAGAAAAATATAACAATCATGAAAAATAAATCTTACATCGGAATTTCATTTATAATTTTAGTATTTGGGATTATCTTTATACCAAAAATAATCAATCGCATTAAAGACGGCTCTGTTGTAAAAAACGACAGAATGAGTCTTTCAAATGATATTGTAAAAGAGGATGGTTTAATGAAAATAGGGCCAGTTCCTAAATTCGAATTAACAGATCAAAATAATACCAAAATATCAGACAAAAGTTATTTAGGTAAAGTATATGTAATTGAATTTTTCTTTTCAACGTGTCCAACAATTTGTCCCATTATGAACAAAAACATGAAGGATATTCAAAAGGAATTTTCTAAAGAAAGTAATTTTGGTGTAGCTTCAATCACTATAAACCCAGAAAACGATACTGTTGAAGTTCTTAAAGAACATGCAAATCAGCTTGGCATCACTTCACCAAATTGGCATTTTCTAACCGGTGACAAAGAATATATTTTAAGTTTGGCAAACAAAGGATTCAATCTATATGCTGCAGAAAATAAAAAAGTGAACGGTGGTTTTGAACATTCCGGACTTTTTGCACTTGTAGACAAAGAAGGTAAAATAAGATGTAGAAAGGATAATCAAGGAAATCCAATTCTATATTATGATGGACTTGAAGTAAAAGGAGTAAAAGAAATTAAGGAAGATATTAAAATATTATTAGAAGAGTAATTATGGAAAATACAATAGAAAAAAAATTTAGAACACCAATCATTATTGTTTCAATACTAATTCCAATAGTTGTAGCAATACTATTTTCGGTTAAATTGAAAGATTTCGGAATCAATGTGGAGCCACTTTCTTTCTTGCCGCCAATATACGCGTCAATTAATGGTATTACGGCTATTTTATTGATTTTAGCAGTGATAGCTATAAAAAATGGCAATCGTTCATTACACGAAAAATTAATGACTTCTGCAATTGCATGTTCATTAATCTTTTTAGTAATGTATGTAGCTTACCACTTGACATCTGAATCTACTAAATTCGGTGGAGAAGGTATAATAAGGTATGTTTACTTTTTTATTCTACTAACTCACATTGCGCTTTCGGTAATTATAATTCCTTTGGTTTTATTTACTTACGTTAGAGCATTATCTAAACAATTTGATAGACACAAAAAATTGGCTAGAATTACATTTCCATTATGGTTATATGTAGCAGTTACTGGCGTTATTGTTTATCTAATGATTTCTCCCTATTATGCAAATTAAAGAAAATAGAGTAAAGAAAATAGAAAATAGATTGGAGCAAAGCCAGATTTCCACATTGAAAGGATTTCTTTTTTTACTTTTTTCTATATTCTATTCTCTTCCTTCTCAAGCACAATGTGCTATGTGTAGAGCATCATTAGAAAGTGAGGGAAACACCATGAAAGCCGAAGCCGTAAATGACGGAATTGTTTACCTAATGGTGATTCCTTATGTGTTGGTTGGTATCGTTGGATTAGTGGTTTATAGAATGTATACGAAAAAGAAAACACAATAGATTTTATTCTATTCCATCAATTTTAATGTTCAGTTTGCCTGATGTAGTTATAAATGCAATTATAGCCTCGTTTGTCAATTCTACCTTTTCAAATTCAAAATCGTTCAATGTTCCGTTTACAAATACACCTTTCATTGGCGAATAATTGCTCAAGTAAGGCAACAAACTTTTCTTGCCATCATCTAAATTTTCTTTTATAGAATAGCGACAATTTTCTTGAATTTTTCTCAAAATTAGACCTTGTAACAACCAATTAGCAGTTTTTGTCAAAAGACCTTTGGTGTTCAAAACATAATCCATTTGTTCAAAATAAATTTCTTTTGTAACCGAATTATAATTTGGAATTCCAGAAAGATAAATAGAGCCATTAATACTTCCAGTCATGTCGAGAGCAATAATCATTTTACCATCTTTCGACCATAAATCAACTTTTTGAACCGTTATTTTTCTACTTCCTGAAGCAAATTCTTTTCCTTGAAAATTCTTAGTTATTATTCGTGAAGCACTTTCATAGGTAGAAATTGCCGCTACAGTAGCAGTGGTTTTATCTGGAACTGTGGTAACCGGTTTAAAAGTCACGGATTCTTTATTGAAAACATTTTTTGGTTCTTGTCCAACCATAGTTAGCATGTTACATTTCAATCCTAAGTTCATTTTTATTTTACTTTTTTGCAATTGTGCATCAGTAACATAAACTTCAATTGGATTCATTTTAAACCAGGTTTCATATTGCTCACTTGTTTTAAATGGTGTACCCAAAGTTTCTAAGACATTTAAAACATATGGCTTGAAATCACAAGATTTTTCAATCGCATCATCAATTTTTTTGGCCACTTTCGATTTAAAAATAGACAAAGTAGGATTGATTATATAAGTTATAGGAACTTTTTTTCCAGCAACTAATATCGTTGGGCTTTCACTCCATTCAAAATCTTCAATAACAGAGCTAGTATTCATTTTCCAATTTGATAATTTAGCTGTACTAAGTAAAGTTATAGTTCCGTTTAAATCAATTTCTCTTATATCGTTTAGTCCCATGAACTCCGTTCCATATTTTATTTTCGACCAAATTTTTAAAGGCAAAACAGATTGTATTTTTCCGTCTTTTTCAATTAATTTTATGGTGCCTGTTTTCCAAATTTTCATTTCCGTTTTATCATCTTCAAGATTATTATCTTCATAAATCAATCCAGTTAAGGCTTTATTTAATTGGTTTTCGATTTCTTTTAATGAAACTTCCATGGGCATGCTTACAAATGAAGTTGTTGTTTTGTATGCCATTGGAGAGTTTTGAGAGGGTTCTGGTTTTATAGTAGTAATCTTATTTGTTGACGAACAACTAAACAAAGCAGAAAGTAGAATAAGCGAAGTTAATATAAGAAAATAGTTTTTCATTTTTAAATCAAAATTAATTTGGGTGTGAATGTAACAAAAAAAGTAATTTAACGTCAGATAAGAAAATGTTAATTTAATTGTTTTGATAATAAAACGCTTAAATTTGCATTATTGTATTTTAACTATTGATTAAAATAAACATGAAAAACGTAGGTTTTAAAATAATTTTCCTTTTTACTCTAGTTTTCGGATTTTCATCCCAAGCTCAATCAAAAAAATGGACGCTCAAAGAATGTGTTGATTATGCATTAAAAAACAATATTAGTATAAAGCAATCAGAATTAGATTTAAAAATATCTGATGTCGAAAAAATGGAAGCTGTAGGAAATTTTTTGCCAACATTAAACGGTAATGCAAGCTTTAGTGTAAATACTGGTGCAAGTATTAATCCAGTTACAAACCAATTTCAAAACGAAACTTTTCAATCTTTTAATGCTGGTTTAAATTCAAGTATAAATTTATTTAATGGATTAGTAAATTGGAAAACGTTGCAGCGTTCAAAATTAAATAAAATTGCAAATTCGTATCGTTTAAATAAGATGAAAGATGATATTGCTTTATCTATAGCAAATTCTTATTTACAAATTCTGTTCAATAAAGAACAATTAAAGGTTCAAAAAAATCAAAATAGTATCACCAAAGAAAATATTATTCGTACTCAAAAATTAATTGACGCTGGTTCATTACCTGCAGGTGATATTTTTGAATTGCAAGCTACGGATGCATCGCAACAACAACAAATTATTGGAACAGAAAACACTTTGCTTATTTCAAAAATTGCCTTGTGTCAAACATTATTAATTGAAGAATATAGCACTTTTGATGTGTCTGATGATCCGGTTGATGTTCCTATTTCTAGCGTTATTAATGAAACCCAAGAAAGTATTTTAGCAAAAGCAAAAGAGTCTGTAAATGATTTGAAAATTGCAACCTCAAATGTAGCACTAGCTAAACAAGATGTCGGAATATCTAAAACTGCTTACTTGCCAACACTTTCTGGATTTATAGGATATAATACACGTTGGTCTGAAAATCCGTTTTTTAATTTTATTGATCAATTATCGCTATTTGATGGAACAGCATTTGGAGCTCAATTAAATCTGCCAATATTTAATGGTTTTGCAACTAAAGGCAGGGTGAAGCGAGCAAAAATAAATCAAGAAAGAACAGAGTTTCAATTAAAACAAGCAGAATTAGATTTAGAACGTAATGTATATCAAGCTTATAATGATGTTGTTAATGCAAGCAAATCGTTTGAAGCGGCACAAAAAGCACTTGAAGCAAGAAAACAAGCTTTCAATTTTTCTAAAGAAAGATATAACGTTGGTTTAATGAATGCTTTTGATTTTTCACAATCTACTATAGCTCTTGAAAATGCACAATCAGAAGTTTTAAGAACAAAATATGATTATGTTTTTAAAACTAAGATTTTAGAGTTCTATTTTGGAATTCCTATTATTGAAAATAAATAAAGTGAATAATATTGCTATTAGAATTTATTAAAGCGTATACAATTGGTGTAATTATTAGATTCATAACTTTAAGTATTCATGCAAGTAATAATACCTATATAAAAAATAAATAAGATCATGTCAAAAAAGAAAATTTACATAATAACTGGAGTTATTTTAGGATTAGTAGTTTTATTAATCGCTTTGTCAAAAGCAGGAGTTTTTGGTGATAGAGATAATTCTACAGAAGTTGAAACTGCTAAAGTTGACGAAATAACTATCATAGAAACGGTATCTGCAACTGGAAAAATTCAACCAGAAATTGAAGTAAAAATATCTTCTGAAGTATCAGGCGAAATTATTGCTTTGCCTGTAAAAGAAGGTCAAGTTGTTAAGAAAGGTGATTTATTAGTAAAAATTAATCCTGATTTGTACGCTTCTGGATTGAATCGTTCTGTTTCAAATTATTCTGGAACAAAAGCCGGATTGAGTCAAGCTGATGCCTCTTTTAAAGAAGCTCAAGCCAATTATGATAGAAACAAATCGTTGTACGAAAAAGGAATTATTTCTCGTTCAGATTGGGATAAAGCTATTGCTTCATTTGAAATAGCTAAAGCGAGTAAACAATCAGCATATTATAACGTTCAAAGTGCCAATGCAACTGTAAAAGAAGCAAAAGATAACTTAGGAAGAACTACAATTTACGCCCCAGCAGACGGAACAATTTCTATGTTGAATGTAGAATTGGGGGAAAGAGTTTTAGGAACCCAACAAATGACAGGAACTGAAATTTTAAGAGTTGCCAACCTAAATAATATGGAAGTTGAAGTTGATGTGAATGAAAATGATATCGTTAAAATCAACATAGGTGACGAAACAAATATTCAGGTTGATGCTTATTTGAAAAAAGAGTTTAAAGGAATAGTTACAAGTATTTCTAACTCTGCAAGTTCTACAACAACTGCAGATCAAGTAACAAATTTTAAAGTAAAAGTTAGAATTTTGAAAGAATCATATTTAGATTTAATTGAAGGAAAGCCAGATACTTATTCGCCTTTTAGACCAGGGATGACAGCTACTGTTGATATCATTACTACAATAAAAGAAAAAGTTATTGGTGTGCCAATTAGCTCTGTAGTTATAAAATCGGATACAACGGCAACTAAAAAGTTTGAAATTGAAGATGGAGAAGAGGATAATAAAGTTAAAGCTAAATCAGACAAAAAACTAGAATGTGTTTTTGTAAAAGTAGGCGATAAAGCAAAAATAAGAGTTGTAAAAACAGGAATTCAAGATGATACTAATATTGAAATCATCTCTGGACTTCAAAAAGGCGATGAGGTAATCGTTGGACCTTATGTTACAGTTTCCAAAAACCTAAATTCTGGAGATAAAGTTAAAATCACTGCTAACAAAGAAGAAGCCAAAAAATAGAACATTAAAAGATTGCCTTTATAAATGAGTTATATTCTTAATATTGAAACGGCTACTAAAAACTGTTCTGTGACTTTAGCCAAAAATGGTGAAACTATTTTATCTAAAGAAATGGCTGAAGAAGGCTTTTCTCATGCAGAAAAATTGCACTTATTTATTGAAAATATTATTAAGGAAGCAGGAATAATATTTTCTGATTTAAGTGCTGTTGCAGTAAGTCAAGGACCAGGTTCGTATACAGGATTACGAATTGGCGTTTCTGCAGCAAAAGGATTATGTTATGCACTAGATATACCATTGATTTCAGTTGATACTTTGACGGTTTTAGCAAATCAATTGCAAATAGATAAAGGAATAATAATTCCGATGATTGATGCACGAAGAATGGAAGTTTACAGCGCTATTTTTAATGCAAAAAAAGAAATGATTAGAGAAGTTCAAGCTGAAATTCTTACCGATTCTAGTTTTTCTGATATTGATGATACTGTTTATTTCGTAGGCGATAGTAATGAAAAGGCAAAAACTATATTAACAAAATCTAATTTTAATTTTTTTGATAGTGTTTTTTACCCTTCAGCTAAGGAAATGAGTGCTATTTCGTATAAGAAATTTCTAAATAATTCTTTTGAAGATGTGGCTTATTTCGAACCTTATTACTTGAAAGATTTTATGATGCAAACAAAATCTAATTAGAATTTTCTCTTACAAAAGGTTGAATTATGATACCTTTTTTATCAAATGCTGTTTTACAGTTTTCCAAAATATCTGAGGAAACTTCACCAAAATCTTCGTTTTTAGACCAAGGACGAATTGCCAAGTGAATGGCGCTATCAGACAAATCTTTTACGACAACCATTGGTTCTGGATTTTTCAAAACTTTAGAATGGCTTTTCATTACTTCTAAGACTACTTCTTTAGCTTCTTTGATGTTGGTTTCATATGAAAGTGAAAACACCAAATCAACTCTTCTCATTCCTGCAACAGAAAAGTTTGTAATAATTCCATTAGATAAAATTCCATTTGGAATAAAAATGGTTTGATTGTTAGCTGAAATAAGTTTAGTTACAAATATTTGAATTTCTGTTACTGTTCCAATTACACCTTGTGCTTCGATAGTATCTCCAACTCTAAATGGCTTAAAAAGAATAATCAACATTCCACCAGCAAAATTAGATAAAGAACCTTGAAGTGAAAGACCAACTGCCAAGCCTGCAGCTCCTAAAATAGCTACAAATGACGAAGTTTCTATTCCAAGTTTTGAAATAAAAGTTACAAATAACAAAACTCGTAAAACCCAATTTAAAATATCGGCTAAAAACTTTGAAAGTGTTAGATCTAATTCACGTTGAACCATTAATTTCTTAACCAATCGATTTATAAATCGAATTACATAAATTCCAACAAAAAGAATAATGAATGCTGAAATTAACTTTGGCGAATAACTAATTAATACATCAAAAAATTGTTTTGCGTATTCTTCTATACTGTTGATATGAAGTGTTTTTTCCATAATAAAAAAATCACACTAAAAAGTGTGATTTAAATTTTTACAAAGATAGCTTTTTTCTAAAATTAATCAGCATCTTCTTCAACTCTATTTGCTTCTTCTGCTGGAGCAACTGTCGCCCTTTCTTCTGCATCATTAGTAAACGAGTTAACTTTTTCTTTTACAGTATCAACAGTATTTCCGGCCATTTCTTCTACTTTATCAGCAAGTTCACCTGCTTTTTCTTTTACTGTTTCAACAGCATTCTCAATTGCTTCGCTCGCAGCTGGAACATATTCTGCTACTTTTTCTTTTGCAATTTCTGCATATTCTTCAGCTTTTTCTACTAAAGGTGCAGCTGTTTCTTTTACTTTTTCAATTGTTTCTTCAGCAAAATCCTCAGCTTTATCAGCAACTTCACTTACTTTTTCTTTGGCCGAACCAAATAGGTTTTTAAAAAATCCTCCTAATCCCATAGTTTCTATTTTTTGTTTTGGTTAAAATTATTATTGATTATTCAATTTCGAAAGTAAGTTTTAAATTTACTCTTTATTCTGTTGCTTTTCAGTCTTTTACAACATCACTATGTTCTTGAACATAAACTAAACGAATGTGTTTTAATGATTTTGCTGCTTGTTCAACTGCTTTTTGTGTCGCATCTTCCCAACTTTTTTATGAGCTTGCAAGTACTTCGATTACTTTTAATACTGACATAATTTATTTATTTGGTTAAAGTAATAAAATTACAAAATTTACAAATACAATAGTATTTTGGTTTATAGAAATATTGCGACAATTAACTGTCTTGCGTAATTTTAGCTATGATATACCCTTGAGGCAACTATTAGTCCTTCTTTTATTTCTAATACTTCTGCAACTAACATAGCATTTTCATTATCTACATTTCTAACATATTCCATAAATACTCTGTCAGAATTTGCTGTTAGAGAAGTTACTTTATACTGTAAACTTGGCAATCGTTCAAAAGCATCTTGCCACCATGTTCTTAAAGCATCTTGTCCTTTAACTAGTCCATTTGTTTCTGGATGTCTAATTTTTAATTTCGGACTAAAATGTTCCGCATCATTATCATATAAAGAAAGTAATTTTTCTAGATTGTGAGTATTAAATGCTTCAAACCAAGCATGTGCTATACATAAATTTTTTTGAGTTGTCATAAGGATAAAAAAAACCAAGCTTTTGCCTGGTTAGATATTTTTTAAATTAATTATTTCTTGTTCTGTCAGTGCTCTCCAATTTCCTCTTGGCAGATTTTTTTTGGTTAAGCCAGCAAAGGCAACACGATCAATTTTTATTGTTGTATAGTTGTAATTTTCAAATATGGCTCTAACAACTTTTACATTTGGAGTTCTTAATTTGATTCCAATTTCATTCTTTGGCTCATTTTCGATGTAACTTATTTCATCTACAAATAGTTTATGACCATCTAAAGTTACTCCTTTTGAAATTTTTTCTAAATCTTCAAATTTCAAATTTTTATCTAAGGTAACTTGATAGATTTTTGGAGATTTTTGATTTGGTAAACTAAATTTTCTAATAATATCAGTATCATTAGTAAAAACTAATAATCCAGTGGTATTTTTGTCCATTCTACCTATAGGTTGCATTTTGGATGTTGTTGCGCCTTTTATTAGCTCTAAAACATTTCTATGATCACCATCTTCATCATTAGAAGTTGTGAAGTTTTTAGGCTTGTTTAAAACAAAATATTCTTTCTTTTCAGGCATTAATGTGGCTCCGTCAAAATTAACTACATCACCAGGTTTAACTTTGTGTCCCATTTCTGTAACGACAATTCCATTTACTTTTACATTTCCAGATTGAATATAAATATCAGCATCTCTTCTTGAACAAGCACCAGAATTTGAGATGTATTTATTCAAACGAATGTCATCTGATTTTATTGGTTTTGGTACGTTTGGCGAATCTTTCTTAACTGCGGGTTTTCTATTTTGAGAACGTTTGTCCATAGCAGGTTTAGAAGTTGTAGTAGATTTTTTTCTTTCACCACTTGGTTTGCTTGGTCCAGTTCGTTTTTTATTATTAGAATTATTCATGCTTATATTTTTTGCAAAGATACTCTATTTGAGCTTAACTTTAGCTAAGAATATGAAAGCAAAGGGATTTAGAAGTCTTTTTTAAAAACCATATACTTATTTTCAAGAATTTCAATAAGTACTTTTGGATTAGTATTGGTATAAAAAAGTTGCTTACTTTTCTCATTAATTTCCCTAAAACCTACTTTTTCATCTAAGATTTTTTTTGTTTGCTTAGCAACAGCCTCACCAGAATCAATTATTTTGATATTTGATGGTAGAAATTTTTTTATTTGAGGAATCAAGTAAGGGTAATGGCTGCATCCAAGTACTAAGTAATCTATATTAGACACTATCATAGGATTTAGATATTTTTTCAATAAGTCCTTGATTTCTTTAGAATTTATTTCGCCATTTTCAATTAGTTCTACTAAACCAAATCCAATTTGTTCTATAATTTGTATGTCTTGGAATTGTTCGACATTTTTGTAAAATAACTCACTATTTAGTGTTCCTTTTGTGGCAAGAATTCCTATTTTTTGTGTTTTAGAATGTAATGCTGCTGGTTTTATAGCAGGTTCTATTCCAATGAAAGGGATGTCGTATTTAGTTCTTAATTCTTTTATTGCATTTGTAGTTGCGGTATTACAAGCTACAACTATGATTTTGCAGTTTTGGTTTAGAAGAAACTCTGTGTTCTTACAACTTAAAAGAATAATTTCCTCTTTAGATTTTTGGCCGTAAGGAGCATTTTTACTATCAGCTAGATAAATTGTGTCTTCATTAGGAAGTAATTGATGAATTTCTTTCCAAATAGAAGTTCCACCAATTCCCGAATCAAATAGTCCAATAGGATTGTTGTTTGTCATAAAGCAAATGTAAAAAAAAACTGCTCAATTTATTTGAGCAGTTTTTAAATATTTTAAATTAGAATCTGTAATACTGAAATTAATTCAGTACGGGTAAATTCAGATTAAATTAAAATCCTAAATCTTTTTTTACATCAACTGTAATGTCTGTTCCGTCAGCCAATAATAAATCACCAGCGTTTAGTACGTAATTAAAACCTTTAGCTTTTCCAACTTTTTGGATTGAAGCTTTTACTTTTTCAGTAATAGGTTTCATTAAGTCTGCTTCTTTCTTTTGTAAATCTTTTTGAGCAGTTTCTTGGTATTCACCAATTCTTTTACCCATGTCTTGCATTTCTGTTTGACGTGTTTGGTTTACTGCATCTGTAACAGTAGCAGCTTCAGCGTCATATTTTTTAATTTTAGCTTGGTACTCATCTACCATAGTTTTGTACTCAGCAGTGTATGTATCGCTCAATTTTTTCAATTGATTTTGAGCGTCAAGTACTGCAGGCATTTTAGTCATGATTTCATTAGTATCAACATGTGCTACTTTTGTTTGAGCGCTCATAGTTTGAAAACCAAATAAAGCTACCGCTGCTATTAAAAAAGTTCTAAATTGTTTCATCATTCTTCGTATTAATTATTGTTTTTATTTATTTAAGGTTTATTATTTTTTGCGTCTTCTTTTGCTTTTTTTGCAGCTTCTCTGTCTGCTAATATTTTAAGTCTTTTTTCTTCGGCTGCTTTTTTTCTATCGTCAATTAACTTTTGTCTTTCTTCTAATGTTTTTTTCTTTTGTGCTTCAACTTCTGCTTTTTTATCAGCTACTGCATTTGTTTTTGTGTCTGCATCTTTGATATCTGTAATAGGCTTATCAGAAACTGTGCCACTTTTTTTATTTGCTTTTTCTTCAAGTAATTGTTTTCTTTTTGCTTCAGCTTCAGCTTTCTTTTCTTCAGCAAGAAGTTTTTTGTCTTCAATCATTTTTAGACGTGCAGCTTTTCTTTCTTCAGCTTGTTTTTGTCTTTCAGAAAGTAGTGGATTATCATCAATCATTTCTTGCTTGCGTTCTCTTTCTTCTTCAAGTTTTAATTGTTTTTTTGACATTTGTTCTCTTTTCTCAGCACGAGTTAAAGCACTAACAACCCTGTCGCTAATATCATGTTTTTTTGCTGCAAAAAGCATTGTTAAATCAGATGATTTGTCGAAAATATAATCGTATTTTTTTGCTTCAGCAATATCTTGAACAGCATTGAATACTTGATCTTGTATTGGTTTTACCAAAACCGCTTTTTGAACAATTAATTCACCATTTGGACCAAATTTTTTCTGAGTATAATCTAACAGTTCATTTTCTTGAAAAATAATTTCTTCTTCTCTTTCTGATATAAGTTCTTTAGTAAGAAGAACTTTTTCGGTTTTTAAAGCTTCTTTTAGTTTGGCAATATCATTTTTTTTGGTTTCAATTTCTTGCTTCCATTTTTCTGCTTTTTGCTCCAATTGGTTTTTTGCTTCGGCATAATCAGGAACTTTTTCTAAGATGTACTCCATGTCTATGTAGCCAACTTTTATTCCTCTAGTTTGCGAATTTACATTGCTTGTTAAAGCTAATGTTACAAATAATGTTAATAAAATGTATTTCTTCATAAACTTAAGTTTTAGAAATGTTAAGCAAATATACTAAAATTGTTGACCAATAATAAAATGTGTTTGCCATCCACTTTTTTCTGTTAAACCTGGAACTGCATCAAAGCCGTGTGCAAAGTCAATTCCTAATAATCCGAAGGCTGGCATGAAGACTCTAATTCCAAAACCGGCAGATCGTTGTAAAGAGAACGGATTATAGTCTCTAAAATTGTCAAACGAATTTCCAGCTTCTAAAAAAGATAGGGCATAAATTGATGCTTGTGCTTTTAATGTAATAGGATATCTTAATTCTAAAGAGAATTTATTATAGATTGCACCACCATTTACAGATGATAAAGATTGATTAGGATAACCTCTTAATTGTATTACTTCACGCCCATCTAATGCAAAGTTGGCTAAACCATCACCACCAACAAAGAATCTTTCAAAAGGTACAATTCCTCTTTCAGAATTATATGCGCCTAAATAGCCAAATTCTCCTAAGGTTCTCAAAACAAGTGCGTTTTGATCATTGCCATATAGTTTTGTAAACCAATCTGCTTTAAATTTTACTTTATAATATTCTAACCAATCAAATCGCTTTTGATCAATTTTAGATTGGTCAGGAGCTGCGTCAGCAACACCAAGTGCTCTTGTGTAAATTCCTGAGCCTGTAAAAGTTTCTTTAATTAATTCTCCATTGATAAGCAAAGGTGTTAAGTTTGGATCTGTAGGGAATTGGCCATTAGCAAAGCGTAACTTATATTCTTCTAGATTTTTTAAATTACCGTAATCTACACCGTTAAAAAGTGAATAAGGAAGAGTAAACTTAGTTGAAATACTGAATTCAGAACCTTTTGTTGGATATATTGGATTATTACCTTTACTATTTCTTGTTAAACCTATATTGAAAGCCAGATTTCTTGAAGAACCATTTCCAAAAGTAAACAGACCAGTGTTATAATTATTTAAATCATAGTATTGCAAGCTGATGGCATTTGATAGTGTAAAATAATCGTCTGGTATAGTTAACCTTTTTGCAATTCCTACAGACAAAGAAGTGATATTAAAACTTTTACTTCTGTCCACATCATTGGCGTTACCTCCAAATAAAAATTGTTTACTTTGAGATATAGATGTAGAAAAACTTACAGGTTTTTTACCTCCAAACCAAGGTTCTGAAAATGATAAACTATAAGTTTGAAAGAAAGTACTGGCTTGTAAACGTAAAGCTACTTTTTGTCCATCACCCATAGGAAGCGGTTTGTAAGCATCTTTTTTGAACATATTTTTCACTGAAAAATTGTTAAAAGATAAACCAAGCGTTCCAATGAATCCGCCACCACCATAACCTCCTTGAAGTTCAATTTGACTCGATCCTCTTTCAACTAAATTATACTCAATATCAACAGTTCCTGCAGTTGGATCAACATTCTTGAATTTTGGATCTATTGCTTCAGGATCAAAGAATCCCAATTGTCCAATTTCACGAATAGTTCTAACTAAGTCATCTTTACTGTATTTTTCCCCAGGTTTAGTTCTTAACTCACGATAAATTACTTTATCATTTGTTTTATCGTTACCAACAACTGTAATTTTATTGAAGTATGCAATTGGTCCTTCAGTTACTCTAATTTCAAAATCGATAGAGTCATTAGCAGTTTTTACTTCAACTGGATTGATGTTAGAAAACAAATAACCATTATTTTGATAAAGATTAGTTAAATCTTCACCGTCAGGTTTAGTTTTATCTGCAACTCTTTTTTCAAGAAGAACACCATTGTAAATATCTCCTTTTTTAATACCAAGAATGGTGCTTAAAAGTTGATCAGAGTATACTGAGTTACCCAAGAATTTAATATTTCCAAAGTAGTATTTTTTACCTTCCTCTACCTTAATATCTATTGCAAGCTTATTTTTTTTCTTGTCTAGCCAAACAGAATCACTTACTACTCTAGCATCACGATATCCTTTTTCTTTGTAGTTGTCAATAATTTTTACTAAATCTTCTTCGTATTTAGTTTTTATGAATTTTGAAGCTTTGAATACCCTAATAGGATTAACTACTTTGGTGTTTTTCATAGACTTTTTAAGTTTTTTATTAGAAAACTCTTTATTGCCTTGAAATGCTATTTGCTTGATTTTTATTTTTTCACCTTTATCAATATTTATAACCATATTGACAGTGTTTGAAGTGGTGTCTGCAATGGTTCTAATATTTACTTTAGTGTTAAAAAATCCGTCTTTTTTGTATTTATTTTCAAGATAATTTTTTGTAGTTGTAATTAAATTTTCATTAACTATTTTACCCTTAGTTAGCGAGTTTTCTTTGATTAATTCTTCTACTTTATTTTTTTTGACTCCAACAAATTTAGCTTCACTTAATTTTGGTAATTCTACTATTTCTAAATCTAAATAAACACTGTCGCCTTTAATTTCATTGATAAAAAAATCAATGTCGCTAAATAAACCTAATTTACCAAGTTTTTTTATTGCCGCACTAATTTCTTCTCCAGGAACCGAAATGCTTTGACCTTTTTCTAATCCAGAAAAAGTTACAACTGTTTGCTGATTATAGCTAATTTTACCTAATACATTTACATTTCCAATAATGTATTTTTTTCCTTGGTCAAACGGCAATCTTTCTTGTGCATTTGATTGAAAAAAAACTCCTAAAAATAAAAGTGTTAGTAATGATTTAATGTAATTTATTGACACTTTAGGATTGTTTAATTTGTTCACTTGTTTTTCCAAATCTTCGTTCTCTTTTTTGATAGCTAATAATGGCTTCATATAAATGTTCTTCTGTAAAATCGGGCCACAAAACATCAGTAAAAAATAATTCTGCGTAAGCTATTTGCCAAAGCAGAAAATTACTGATTCTATGTTCACCACTCGTTCTAATTAATAAATCTACATCAGGTAGATTGTGCGTGTAAAGATGCTCATTTATAATTGATTCATCAATAGCGTCTATTGAAATTATATTATTTTTAACTTTATCACTAATGTTTTTAACAACATTTAATAACTCTTCTCGCGAACCATAACTTAGTGCTAGGGTTAAAGTCATTCGAGTATTATTTTTTGTTTTTTCAATTACCTCATTTAATTCTTTAAGAATTGACTTGGGCATCTTGGTAAGATTTCCAATAGAATTAAGGCGTATGTTATTTTCTTGAAGTGTTTTTAATTCTTTTCTTAACGAACCTACTAGTAATTTCATTAAAGTATCTACTTCAAGTTTTGGACGATTCCAATTTTCTGTAGAAAAGGCATACAAGGTTAAGTTTTCTATACCCATTTTTGCACATGTTTCAACGGTAACTTTTACAGATTTTGTTCCGCTTTCATGTCCAAGTGTTCTCAACAAACCTTTTTGTTTTGCCCAACGACCATTGCCATCCATGATGATAGAAAGGTGTTTAGGTAAATTCTCTTTATTTATTGATTCTAATAAACTCATATTTTTTTAATCTGCACAATAGCATGGTTTTTCACCAAAGGTATAGGTTAATGTAAAACCAGAAAAAACATACCAATCTTTACTGTTTATATTTCCAAATTTTAATGGTTCCAAATTTTCGTTTTTTGGCAAACTACCATCTAAATTATCTGTCATTGTATATCTTGCTCCAACTTCAACTCCCAAAATTAAATTAGGCATTATGTTCGATTTTACACCAACTATCATAGGTATTGCAAATGTACCATGATTGATGTCAATTTTTGAAACTCCATTAATTACATATAATTCATCATAATTGGTATAACTCAATCCTGAATAGACATATGGAGTTACTAATTTATCAAAATTATGAAGATTAAAATCGAAAAAATTAAACTCCAAACCTAAAGATAATTCTTTAATGTTATTTTCAAAGTCATAGCCTCTTTTAAATCTTCCTGGCACCTCTGAATCTAAATCATTGGCTGTGATTTTAGATTGCGTGTAGGATATTCTCCAAGAATGCCTCGGACTTTTATTCCACTTATAAATCAAACCATAAGCCAACTCATTTGGATTCACATAATTTGCTTTTCCAACGTCACCAATATAATTGCTACCACCAAGAAATACTCCAACTTCATGAATCTGAGCGTTTAATTTTGTTAATCCTAAAATAAAAATAAATAAAAATATCCTTTTCATTAATTGAAAAATAGCGTGCAAATATAACAATTATAGCCACTAATAAAACATGATATTAGTATTTATAATAAATTAAAATTGACACAGTTAAAGTTTAAAATAAAATTCATTTAAAATGAACTGCTATTTAACGGAAAAATGTAGGAAGTAGTATTTTTAAAAGAGTATTAATTTCGTTTGTCTTCACCCCAAAGAAGTTTATTTCTTAATGTTTTTAGGAAAGTTTCGTTTGGAATTTCTACCATGTTAATCTTGAAAGGAGTTTTTCTAATAATTAATTCTGCGTTGTTGTTAAGAGTTGCAATTCTAGAATCTAATGAAACTAAATATTGTTCCTCTCTACCTGAAACTTTCAATTTAATTTCGGTATCATCAGGAATTACTAATGGACGTGCATTTAAATTATGAGGCGCAATTGGAGTAATTACTAATCCTTTAACTTCTGGAGTTAAAACTGGTCCGCCACAACTTAAAGAATAACCTGTTGAACCTGTTGGTGTAGAAATAATTAATCCGTCTGCCCAATAGGAATTTAAATGCTCACCATTTAACGAAGTGTCAATTGTAATCATCGAAGTAGTGTCTTTTCTGCTTACAGTAACTTCATTCATGGCAAAATTCAATTCATTGATTTGTCCGTTTTCTGGATTACATTCCAAGCTAAGTAGCGTTCTTTCAGAAAGAGTGTATTCTTTTTTTAACACAATTTGTAAAAATGTTTCTATATTTTCTTTTTGAACTTTGGCTAAAAACCCTAATCGTCCTGCATTAATTCCAAGAATTGGAATTCCTGAATCTCTAACATAAGTCGCTGCTCTTAATATAGTTCCATCTCCACCAATACTTATAAGTAAATCAAAACTTGAATTTAAACATTTATAGTCATTAAATGTTTTATACTCTTTTTTGAGAATTCCTTCATCATATAATATTTTGAGAAATTTTTCTTCAATAACCAATTCAACATTATTGTTATTAAAAAATAAAAAAATATCTCGAATAATTGGTCGAGTATCGTTTTGGTAATATTGTCCGAAGATGGCAACTTTCATGTTCTAAATGTTTAAATATTTATCCAAATAATCGGAACGTTCTCTTAAACTATTCAAATAATTATCTTCATGATGTTCAGAAACTATTTCATAATTATATCTTCTAAAGGTTTGAATGATGTTATTCATGCTTCCAAGTGCAATTTTAATTGTAATTTGAACACTTTCAACATCTGCTTCAGAGACAAACAATCCTAAAAGTTTACCATTATTGCTTTCTACAATTTGGGCAATTTGACTCATGGAATAATCTATAAGACTCTTTTTCACTACAATAATTCCGCCTTGTTCTTTAAGAAATGGAGTTTCATGAAAAAACTTGACAATATCTTCTAGTTCATAATATCCCTGGTAAGAATTTTCCTCATCCAAAACAGGTACAATATTGGTATGGTTTTTTGCAAAAACTTCCAAAACATCTAACCATATCATATTTTTTCTAGCGAAGAATCCTTCCAAAGTATATTTGTAGTCAGCTACTTTTTTATCAATGTCAAAAGTCTCTACATCATCTGCAGCAATGCTTCCAATATAAATACCTTCATTTAAAACAGAAAAGTGAGAATAAGGAACATCTAAAAAAAAGTCTTGAACATCAGCAATAGTTTGCTGACTATCAATGGCTTTATAATCATTAGTTATATAATCTGTAATTTCGGTCATAGCAATTAATCAATATTTGTTGCAAAATAATCAAATTTTAGGACATAAATCCTTATTTTAACTTTGTATTTTTGTAAACAGAATTTCAAAAATGAAATTTTCAAAAAAAGTTATGACAAAATTAAGTGTAAATATTAATAAAATAGCAACCTTACGTAATGCGCGTGGTGGAAATGTCCCCGATTTATTACAAGTTGCCAATGATATTCAAAAGTTTGGAGCGCAAGGAATTACTATTCATCCTCGTCCAGATGAACGACATATACGTTACCAAGATGCTCGCGATTTAAAACCGATTGTTTATACAGAATTCAATATTGAAGGCAATCCACAACACAATTTTATTGATTTAGTTTTGGAATGTAAGCCCGAGCAAGTGACTTTGGTTCCAGATGCTATTGGAGCTATTACCTCTTCAGCAGGTTGGGATACTGTAAAACATCAATCTTATTTGACAGAAGTAATTCAAGAGTTTCAGCGTAACGGAATCAGAACTTCAATTTTTGTGGATCCAATATTAGAAATGGTAGAAGGTGCTAAAGAAACCGGAACCGAAAGAATTGAACTTTATACAGAAGAATTTGCACATCAATATGGTTTAGGAAATTTTAAAGGAATTGAACTTTACACTAAAGCATCAGTTTTAGCAAATGAATTAGGATTAGGTATCAATGCAGGTCACGATTTAAGTTTGGATAACATCAAATTTTTCAAGGAGAATATTCCAGGATTATTAGAGGTTTCTATAGGTCACGCTCTAATTTCTGAAGCTTTATATTTAGGATTGGATAATGTTGTTAATATGTATTTGCAAAAATTGAAGTAAAATGTTGCATTCAAGAATAGAAGGAGAAGGAAAATCATTGCTAATAATTCACGGATTTTTAGGAATGTCTGACAATTGGAAATCTTTTGGAGCTTTATATGCTGCCAAAGGATTTCAAGTTCATATTCTAGATTTGAGAAATCACGGTAAAAGTTTTCACTCAGAGGATTTTAGTTATGATATCATGGCTCAAGATGTTTTGGAGTATTGTCAAAATCATAATTTGAATCAAGTATCTATAATTGGACATTCAATGGGAGGAAAAGTAGCCATGCTCTTTGCAACCAATTATCCTGAAATGGTAGAAAAATTAATTGTAGCCGATATCGGTCCAAAATATTATGCACCACATCATCAAGATATATTAGCTGGATTGAATACAGTTGATTTTACTTCAAAACCAGACAGAGCTTCTGTAGAAGAAACTTTATATCCTTTTATTCCAGATCCTGGAACACGTCAATTTCTAATGAAAAATTTATATTGGAAAGAGCCTGGACAATTAGATTTTCGTTTTAATTTGAAAGTTTTTAATGAAAAAATTAAAGTTATTGGAACGGCTTTGCTAGAAGAAGCGTTATTTGAAAAACCAACACTATTCATACGAGGTGGGAATTCAAGGTATATTCTAGATACAGATTTACCTGAAATAAAAAAACATTTTCCTAACTTTGAATTAGCAACAATTCCAAATGTAGGACATTGGTTGCATGCAGAAAATCCGGAATTGTTTTTTGAGGAAACTATTAAGTTCTTAAAATAAAAAAGGACTTCTGTAAAAAAAAGTCCTTTTGTTTTTCATTTTAAAAACTATTAGTTTTTCACAAACTTCTTAACAGCTTTACCCTCTTCAGAGTTAATGTTTAAGAAATAAATACCAGTGCTTAAATCAGCAACGTTGATAGTAGCACTTGAAACACCATTATATTCAGTTGTATTGATTATTCTACCGTTTAAATCCGTTATGCTAATAGAAGAAATTGAGATGCTTTCATTGTTTAAAACATTAATTTCATTTTTTGCAGGGTTAGGATAAGTAGAAAACTTGTTTGATAAAAACTCATCGTTAGATAATAAAGTCCCAGTAATTGAAATATTATCTAAAAACATAACGTATTGATCAATACCATCATTTTGAAATGCAATTCTAATAGATTGACCAGCATAATTAGCTAAAGGTAAAGTTCTATAATTTCCAGCACTTAATTCATTGTTAACGTCAGCCAATAAAACTGTAAAATTACTTATCTGACTACCACCTGTTGGTGAAATATGAACCCTGTAGTCTTCAAGATAAGAAGTAGCTCCCAAACTAGTAGCTGCCCAACTTAAATTTAAATTAGTTGCACCTGCAGGTATTGTTATTAAGGGTGATACAATCCAGTCGTTAGCAGTTCCAATAGGTGCATACCAAGAATTACTAGCAACTACATTTCCAGCCATTCCTGTTGCAGCTGCAGGATAACCTGTGAAAGCAGGATTAGCACCTTGGATGTCGGTTAAAGATAAAAGACTCCATGCATTTTGAACTAAAAAAGATAAAGGCTCACCATCAACACCATCAGGGCCAACAGGAGTTAAACCGTCTACATTGTACAATGTCCATGCAGAATATCCAGGTCCAATACCATCCCAATTTTCTGCAAAAATGGTTGACTGTGCATTTGCACCAAATCCAGTACAAATAAATAAATAAAGTAATAGTTTTTTCATATCATTGAATTTAAGTTAATATGCAAATCTAAATAAAAAATTTTATATTTAATTTTTTTTAATACATTTATGAATTAAATTTATAATTCATGAATCTAATATTAAGAATTATTTCAACATCCATCCTTGTCATGGTTATTTCCTATCTTATGAAAGGAGTTGTGGTTGACGAGTTCTCAACAGCATTAACTGTTGCAATTGTGCTAGGATTGTTGAATTTTTTTGTAAAACCAGTACTAGTGTTGTTTACTTTGCCAGTTACTGTTTTTACTCTCGGATTTTTTTTGCTGGTTATCAATGCGATAATCATTCTATTGTGCGACCATTTTGTAGATGGATTTGATGTAAACGGATTTTGGACAGCCTTGTTCTTTAGCATCATTTTATCGCTTTCACAATCATTAGTTTATAAACTTACAGTAGACAAGAAATAATACTTTTAAAATCAATAAAATAAAATTGGTTGGGTTGTAGAAATGTTATAATTTTGCAACCCAATTTTAGTATGTATAAAACACGAAGAAATGAATATTACAAGAAATAATGTAGATGCAATAAATGCTGTAGTAACTGTTGAGGTTTCTAAAGCTGATTATGCTCCAAAAGTAGAAAAAGTATTAGCAGATTATCGTAAAAATGCAACCATTCCTGGTTTTAGAAAAGGCGCTGTACCAATGAGTTTAATCCAAAAACAATACGGAAAAGCAATTTTATTGGAAGAAGTAAACAAAGTTTTACAAGAAAATCTAAACAGATATTTACAAGAAGAAAAATTAGATGTTTTAGGAAATCCACTTCCTGTTGTAACAGACAGTTTCAATTGGGATGCTGAAGATTTCAAATTTGATTTCGAATTAGGTTTAGCTCCAACATTTTCTGTTGATTTAGCTGCCAAAAATGATGTGGTTCAATATAAAATCATTGCAGACGATACAATGTTGAACGCTCAAGTTGCAAGAATTCAAAAACAATATGGTAAAATAGTTTCGGCAACTGTTGTTGCAGAAGGAAATGATGTTTCAGGAGTTTTCACAAACGAAGAAAAAGGAATCAATAACAGAACGACTTTAGATATGGAATTGTTTGCTGATGCAAAAACAGCAAAATTGTTTTTAGGTAAAAAAGTAGGCGATGTTGTGACATTAAAAACTAAAGGTTTATTCAACGACGACCACAAATTAATGGATGTTTTGGCTATTGGTCACGATGATGTTCACGGTTTAGATATTGAAGTTACTTTTACTATTGATGAAGTTGTTGCAAGCGAGCCAGCAGAATTAAACCAAGAGTTATTCGATAAATTATTTGGACCAGGAGTTGTAAATTCTCTTGAAGAATTGAAAGCAAAAATTAAAGAAGATGCTGAACAACAATTTGAACAACAAGCGAATCAAAAGTTCTTAAATGATGTTACAGAATCATTAATTGCTAATACAAAATTCGATTTACCAGCGGCATTTTTGAAAAAATGGATACAAACTGCTGGTGAAAATCCATTAACAGCAGAACAAGCTGAAGAAGAATACACAAAATCTGAAAACGGATTGCGTTACCAATTAATTGAAGGTAAAGTAATGGCAGATAATAATCTTCAAATTACTTTCGAAGAATTAAAAGATTTTACTTCTGGTTTAATCAAAAAACAAATGGCACAATTCGGACAAATGAATCCTACAGACGAAGATGTTCAAGGAATTGTTGCTAGAGTTATGTCTAATCAAGATGAGGTAAAACGTCTTTCAGAGCAAGTAATGAGCGAAAAAATGTTGAACCTTTACAAAGAAAAAGTAAAAGCTAAAACAAAAGAAGTTAACTACGAAGAGTTTATTAAAGCAATGTATGGTGAACTAAACCACTAATTGTAAAAGATAATTTATTATATTTGAGCGTCAAAGTCAATTGATTTTGACGCTTTTGTTTTCAGACAGTTTGTCACTTAAAATAAAAGGAACGACATTTGCAATAAAGAAATAAATTATAAGTTTAGTCCAACAACTTTAAACTTTTAAACATATAAACTTTTAAACTATATTTTAAAATGAACTACGGAAAAGAATTTAAAAAATTCGCTACTAAGCATCATGGAGTAAATAGCTTGTACTATGATAAAATGGTCGCTAGTTTAACGCCTTATATTATTGAAGAACGCCAATTAAATATTTCACAATTAGACGTTTTCTCTCGTTTAATGATGGATAGAATCATCTTCATGGGAACAGGAGTTGATGATTATATGGCAAATATCATTCAAGCACAATTATTGTTTTTAGAATCAGTTGATGCTTCTAAAGACATTCAAATTTATATCAATTCTCCAGGCGGAAGCGTTTACGCAGGTCTAGGAATTTATGACACTATGCAATACATCAAACCAGATGT
>CANGUP010000009.1 GCA_947457105.1 Flavobacteriaceae bacterium | reverse complement strand
AAATAAGCTATATAATTCTCTTCTTACATTAGATAAATCAACTACTAAGTCATCCTTTTCACGATTTTCTAAAACACCAATTATGGCAATATTAATTTTAGAAATATCTGGAAATTCAGCTTCAGTATGAAACACAACTTTACTAGACATATGCTGCGATGACAATTGCTTTATATCAATAATCAAATCGTTATCTAATGGCGCAAGAAAATCGAATTCCATTTATTACTTCTTTTTTGTAGTTGCTTTTTTTGCAGGTGCTTTCTTTGCTGCTTGTTTTTTAGCAGGAGTTTTTTTGGCTATCATTTCTTGAACTTCTACTAATGTCAATTTTGAAGCATCAACATCTTTACTCAATTCAATTTTGATTTTACCTTTGGTAATTTCACTTCTTCCCCAACGAGCTTTCTGAACCAAAATCCCTTCAGCTTCCCAATTGTGGATTACTTTATCGATATTTTTTTGAAGTTTATCTTCGATTAATTCTTCAATATCATTTTGAGACAAGTTATCGAAATTATATTTTTTAGAAACGTTGATAAAAATTCCATTCCATTTAATAAAAGGTCCAAATCTTCCTGTTCCTTTCTGAACACCTTCGCCTTTGTAAACAGCTATTGGAGCATCGGCTTGTGTTTTTTCATCAATTAAAATCTTTGCTCTTTCTAAATCTACATCAAGTGGTTCTTCGCCTTTTGGAAGTGAAACAAACACTTTTCCGAAACGAACAAATGGTCCGAAACGTCCTAAACTTACTTCAACTTCTTCACCTTTATAAGTTCCTAATGCTTTTGGAAGTAAAAACAAATTCAATGCTTCTTCTAAAGTAATGTTTCCGATGTTTTGTTCTGGACGTAAACTTGCAAATTTTTTGTCTTCATCATCGCTATCACCAATTTGAGCCATAGCACCAAATTTACCTAAACGAACCAAAACCGTTTTACCTGATTCAGGATGTTTTCCTAGAATTCTTTCACCACTTTCTCTATCAGCATTGACTTCAACATCTTTAACATTTGGATGGAATTTATCATAAAACTCCTGCATCATTTTAGTCCAATTGATATTTCCTTCTGCAATTTCGTCAAAATCTTGTTCCACTTTGGCTGTGAAATTATAATCTAATATTTTTTCAAAGTTCTTAACCAAGAAGTCTGTTACAATATTTCCGATATCTGTTGGAACTAATTTTCCTTTATCAGAACCCGTATTTTCTTTCAGAATTACATCAGATAGTTTTCCTGATTGCAATGTCAATTGTGTATATTTCCGTTCTTGACCTTCAAGAGTTCCTTTTTCTACATAACTTCTGTTAATGATTGTAGAAATTGTTGGTGCATAAGTTGATGGACGACCAATTCCTAATTCTTCCAATTTTTTAACTAAAGAGGCTTCTGTATAACGACTTGGCGGACGAGAATAACGTTCTGTAGCAGTGATATAATTATTACTCAATTTTTCATTAACTTTCATCGCAGGCAACATTCCTTCTTGTTCTTCCTCATCTTCATCATTTCCTTCAAGATATACTTTCAAGAATCCTTCAAACTTGATTACTTCTCCAGAAGCTGTAAAAACTTCTGAATGATTGTTTGCCTCAATTCTCACATTGGTTCTTTCCAATTCGGCATCACTCATTTGAGAAGCTAATGTTCTTTTCCAAATTAAATCATACAAACGCGCTTGATCTCTATCTATATTTACTGTATGACGCGACATATCCGTTGGACGAATGGCTTCGTGAGCTTCTTGTGCTCCTTTACTTTTATTGGTAAACGTTCTCGGTTTTGAAAACTCTTTTCCGTAAGATTTTATGATTTCGGCTTGAGCAGCATCCATAGCGTCTTTAGAAAGATTGACACTATCTGTTCTCATATAAGTAATAAGTCCAGCTTCGTATAAACGTTGTGCTAATTGCATGGTAATTCCAACTGGAAGATATAATTTACGAGCTGCTTCTTGTTGAAGTGTTGATGTCGTAAATGGTCCTGTTGGAGATTTTTTTGTAGGTTTTGTTTCCAAATCACCTACTTTATAATTAGAACCTATGTTTTTATTTAAAAAATCTTCGGCTTCTTTTTTAGTATTAAAATTCTTTGGAAGTTTGGCTTTAAAAGCTCTTCCGACTTCGTTTACAAATTCTGCTACAACAGAATAACTTGCTAGTGGTTTGAAATTTTGAATTTCACGTTCACGTTCTACAATTAACCTTACAGAAACCGATTGCACACGACCAGCAGATAATCCACCTTTAATTTTACGCCACAAAACTGGTGATAATTCGTATCCTACTAATCTATCTAAAACTCTTCGAGCTTGTTGTGCGTTTACTAAATTATAATCAATTTCTCTTGGATTTTCAATGGCTTTTAGAATGGCATTTTTTGTAATTTCATGAAAAACAATTCGTTTAGTTTTATTTTTATCTAATTTTAATTCTTCTGATAAATGCCATGAAATTGCCTCTCCTTCTCGGTCCTCATCGGAAGCTAACCAAACCATATCGGCATTTTTAGCTAAACCTCTAAGCTTTGTTACTAATGCTTTTTTATCGGCTGAAACTTCATACTTTGGTTTGAATCCGTTTTCGACATCTACTCCTATTTCTTTGGAAGGCAAATCGGCAATGTGACCATAACTTGACTCGACTTGATAATCGCTGCCAAGAAATTTTTCGATGGTTTTTGCCTTTGCTGGTGACTCTACTATAACTAAATTCTTTGCCATTATGTATTTTGTTTGTTCGGCAAAAGTATAGGTTTTTTTTAAATTTTTAGTTTTTGTAATCATTTTTAAAAATTACAAGCATTAAAATGGAATTAAATTTAGCCCTGATTACCTCACAAAATGTTTGATTTTAATCAAGTTCGGTGAATGTTTCACATTTGGAATGGATATCCTTTTCATTTGTTGCCTGAGGCAAACTCGAAGGCAATAAATGAAAAGAATACAATGAAATTTCAAATATGGATTGCTGAAAAATCCCAAACCAATCGCTTCTTAATAAAAGAATGTTAAACATTATCTGCCATCTTGTCAGATTTTGTAATTTAGTATTATCTTTGTAGTCCGATTAAATCGAAGATTATTAGATGCTTTAAAAAAAAGAATATAGAAACTGAAACAAGTTCAGCATAAATGGAAAAAGAAATTGATGAAAAAGTACAAGGACAAAGTTTAGTTCTTGAGAATAAACCCGAAAACACAAAGAAACTTTATATTGAAAGTTATGGTTGCGCTATGAACTTTTCTGATAGTGAAATTGTAGCTTCTATACTTACAAATGAAGGTTATAATACTACTCAAATATTAGAAGAAGCCGATTTAGTTTTGGTTAATACTTGTTCTATTCGTGATAAAGCTGAACAAACGGTAAGAAAACGTTTAGAAAAATACAATGCCGTAAAACGTGACATAAATCCGAAAATGAAAGTCGGTGTTTTGGGCTGTATGGCAGAACGATTAAAAGAACAATTTTTGGAACAAGAGAAAATTGTTGATATGGTTGTTGGTCCTGATGCTTATAAAGATTTACCAAATTTACTTGCCGAAATTGAAGATGGTCGCGATGCTATAAACGTAATTTTATCTAAAGAAGAAACCTATGGTGACATTTCGCCTGTTCGATTGAATTCTAATGGCGTTTCTGCATTTGTATCTATTACTCGTGGTTGTGATAATATGTGTACGTTTTGTGTTGTGCCTTTTACGCGTGGTCGTGAAAGAAGTCGCGAACCAAAAAGTATTATTACAGAAATTCAGCAACTTTGGGATACAGGTTATAAAGAAATTACACTTTTAGGTCAGAATGTAGACAGTTACCTTTGGTATGGTGGCGGATTGAAAAAAGATTTTGATAAAGCAACCGAAATGCAACAAGCTACTGCAATCAAATTTGAACAGTTGTTAGAAATGGTGGCTGTTGGTTTTCCTAAAATGCGAATTCGTTTTTCGACTTCAAATCCTCAAGATATGCATGAAGAAGTACTTCATATAATTGCGAAATATCCAAATATTTGTAAGCATATTCATTTACCTGTACAATCTGGAAGTAATAGAATATTGAAGGAAATGAATCGACTTCATACACGAGAAGAATACATGAAATTGATTGACAATATCAAATTAATAATTCCAAATGTTTGCATAACTCAAGATATGATTGCTGGTTTTCCAACAGAAACAGAGGAAGATCATCAAGATACCTTATCATTAATGGAATATGTGAAATACAGTTTTGGATATATGTATTCGTATTCAGAACGTCCTGGAACTTTGGCAGGAAGAAAACTGGAAGACGATGTTGCTGAAGAAACTAAAGCAAGAAGATTACAAGAAATAGTTGATTTACAAAGAATTCATAGCGCTTTTAGAACAAAAGAGTTTTTAGGACAAACCGTTGAAGTCTTGGTTGAAAAAACCTCTAAAAAATCGGATAATGATTTATCTGGAAGAAATTCACAAAGTATTACTGCTGTTTTTCCGAAAGAGCATTATAAAATTGGTGATTTCGTAAATGTAAAAATAACAAATTGCACAAGCGGAACATTAATTGGTGAAGCTGTTGGATACAGCGAGATGAATTAAAAACAAAAGATACTGAAATAAATTCAGCATAAATGGAAACAGTACAATCTATAAAACAACGATTTGAAATTATTGGAAACGATCCAAAGCTCAATCGTGCGGTAGAAAAAGCGATTCAGGTTGCTCCTACTGATATTTCGGTTTTGGTAGTTGGAGAAAGTGGCGTTGGGAAAGAAAGCATTCCAAAGATAATCCATTCACTTTCTCATAGAAAACATGGAAAATACATCGCTGTAAACTGTGGTGCAATTCCGGAAGGAACAATTGATAGTGAACTTTTTGGTCACGAAAAAGGCTCTTTCACAGGTGCAAATAATGCCCGTGAAGGTTATTTTGAAGTAGCTGATGGCGGAACTATTTTTCTTGATGAAGTCGGAGAATTACCTTTAACCACTCAAGTTCGTTTGTTACGTGTTTTAGAAAATGGTGAATTTATAAAAGTAGGTTCATCACAAGTTCAAAAAACAAATGTTCGAATTGTGGCAGCGACGAATGTAAATATGTTTGACGCTATCGAAAAAGGGAAATTCCGTGAAGATTTATATTATCGTTTAAGTACAGTTGAAATAGGCCTTCCACCATTGCGCGAACGAAAAGACGATATTCATTTATTGTTTAGAAAATTTGCCTCTGACTTTGCTCACAAATACAAAATGCCAGCAATAAAACTTGACGATGATGCGGTAAAATATTTACTAAATTATCGTTGGAGTGGAAATATTCGTCAATTGCGAAATTCTGCAGAACAAATATCGGTTTTAGAGACTAAAAGAGAAATTTCACTTCAAACATTAATGTCTTATTTACCACAAGAAGGAAGTCAATTACCGAGTATTATTGGTGGGAAAAAAGCTGAAAATGATTTTTCTACCGAAAGAGATATTTTGTACAAAGTGCTTTTTGATATGAAAAGTGATTTAAATGATTTGAAGAAATTGACTTTAGAATTGATGAAAAATGGTGCAAAAGTACAAGACATCAATCCAAATTTGATTCAAAAAGTTTATGGTAAATCTGACGAGGAAACATTTTTTGAGGATCAACCACGAAATGCAATAATTCCAAAAGCAGAAGAAGTTGAACAAGAAGAATTCGAAGATGACGAAGATGACAACAACTACTTATTTGCAGAAACTGTTGAGGAAGAAGAAATTTTGAAATTGGAACAAAAAGAAATTGAGCTCATCAAAAAATCTTTAGAAAAAAACAAAGGAAAAAGAAAAGCAGCAGCCGATGAATTAGGGATTTCTGAACGAACTTTATATCGAAAAATTAAACAATACGATTTGTAATTCATTATAAAAGGATTAACAATTATTGAAATAAAAAAATATATCTTTGGCTTTTTAAATTCTGATGAATAAAATAAAATACATAGTATTCTTTTTTGTCGCTTTAACTTTAAATAGTTGCGGACCCTACAATTTCACTGGTACAGGACCAATTGACGCAAAAACTGTTCAAGTAAATTATTTTCAGAATAATGCACCATTAATTGAACCCGGAATTGAGAGAACTTTCACAATCAAATTACAAGAAATATTACAAAACCAAACTAACTTAAATCTAACTAATACTAGTGGTGATTTACTTTATGAAGGTGAAATTACTCAATATAATATTACACCAATGACAGCTACTGCTGATCAAAAAGCAGCTCAAAGTAGACTTTCTGTTACGGTTAATGTTAGATTTGTAAATAAAAACAAAGAAGCCGATAATTTTGAAAAGACTTTTTCTTTTTTTGTTGATTTTGATGCCTCAGAAAACCCAACAGGCGCAAGATTAAATACTCTTTTAGATGAAATCTTCACCAGAATTACACAAGACATTTTTAATGAATCTCTTGCTAAATGGTAAAATTATAGTTAGCAGTATTCAGTAACAGTTAGCTGTTAAATTTATAAATTTACAATCACAAACTGAAAATTGAAAACTCAACTTGAAAACTGACAAAATTGAACTTAACTGACTACACCTACCTAATCAATAAACCCGACGCCATTAATGAGCGACACAATATTGCTTTGGAAAAAATTATTGAGGAATTTCCTTATTTTCAAAGTGCTCGAGTTTTGCGATTAAAACATTTGTACAATCAAGACAGTTTTAAATATAATTATGCCTTAAAGGTAGCAGCAGCATTTACTACAGATAGATCTATTCTGTTTGATTTTATAACATCAGACAATTTTGTAACGGTTCAAAATGGTTTATATGATCAAAAAGTTGCCGAATTATTAAATATTGATGTAGTTGGCAGTGAAATTGTTGAATATTCAAGCACAGCTGAATCTGTAAATTCTTTAGAGCAATCTATTTTATCATCTATTGCTAAAGCATCTCCTGAAGAGGAAAATATTAAAGAAAAATTAGAGATTGGAAAACCTTTAGAATTCACAAAAGAAGAAAAACATTCATTTCAAGAATGGTTACAACTTTCAAGATTGAAACCAATTGAAAGAAAAGAAACACCAACAGAGGCAGAGATTGTTAGGAAGAAAAAATTGGAAATGATAGATAAATTTATTGAATCAAGTCCAAAAATACCACCTGTAAATAAAGAAAGTAATTCAGTAATATCAATACCTATTACAGAGGATAAATCTTACTTAATGACCGAAACTTTGGCAAAAGTTTATTTAGAGCAAAAAAAATATCAGAAAGCAATTCAAGCTTATGAAATATTAATTTTGAAATATCCAGAAAAAAGTAGTTTCTTTGCAGACCGAATTTCGGATATTAAGAATTTACAACAAAACAATAATAATTAAGCAATGAGCACATTTTCAATTTTTTTAGTATTAATAACAATCGTATGTTTCTTATTAATCATAGTAATCATGGTACAAAACCCTAAAGGTGGTGGTTTATCTTCAGCTATTGGAGGTTCACAACAATTAGGTGGTGTACAAAAAACAACTGACTTTTTAGACAAAAGTACATGGGTACTAGCAGGATCATTAATCACATTAGTTTTATTATCTAGTTTAAGTTTTACAGGAACTTTAAGCGATAACAAAAGTTTAATTGAACCAGTTGCACCACAAACAGAAGCTCCTAAAACTGACAAAGCAGAAACTCCAGCAGCTAGCACTACTACAACTGCTACAAAACCTGAAGCTACACCTACAACTCCAGTGAAAAAATAAGAAATATATATTTTATAAATGAATTCCCGAGTAATTTCGGGAATTTTTTTTTGTTAAAATTATTGATTTTTTCTAAAGAAAAATTAAACCCACTTAAAATATAGTTATGCAATCTGTCAACTTTCATTACCTTCGCTGAAAAATTGTCAGTTTTTAACCAATGGCACAATTTCTGACTATTAAATAGCAATCTTAAAATTTTAATTAATATAAATATACGAATTATGGCACTAAACATTAAACCGCTTTCAGACCGCGTAATCGTGGAACCCGCTGCTGCCGAAACACAAACTGCTTCTGGAATTATAATTCCCGACACAGCCAAAGAAAAACCTCAAAAAGGAACTGTTGTTGCAGTAGGAAATGGGAAAAAAGACGAACCAATGACTGTAAAAGTTGGAGATATCGTTCTCTATGGAAAATACGCAGGAACCGATTTAAAACTTGATGGAAAAGATTATCTAATCATGAGAGAAGATGATATTCTTGCAATAATCTAATAATAATTCAGTAAAGACAAGGCAATGCCTTGTCTCAACAATAAAAAAAATAAAATGGCAAAAGATATAAAATTCGATATTGAAGCACGTGACGGTTTAAAACGAGGTGTTGATGCATTGGCAAATGCAGTAAAAGTAACACTTGGACCAAAAGGAAGAAATGTAATTATTTCAAAATCATTTGGTGGGCCAACAGTAACTAAAGATGGTGTTTCTGTAGCAAAAGAAGTTGAGTTAAAAGACCCTTTAGAAAATATGGGCGCTCAAATGGTTAAAGAAGTAGCTTCAAAAACTAACGATTTAGCTGGAGATGGAACAACAACTGCAACCGTTTTAGCACAAGCAATTGTAAAAGAAGGATTGAAAAACGTTGCGGCTGGAGCAAATCCAATGGATTTAAAAAGAGGAATTGACAAAGCAGTTGAAGCAATTGTTGCTGATTTAGGAAAACAAGCTCAAGAAGTTGGTTCTTCATCTGAAAAAATAAAACAAGTTGCCTCTATTTCTGCTAATAATGATGAAGTTATTGGTGATTTAATCGCTACAGCTTTTGGAAAAGTTGGAAAAGAAGGTGTAATTACTGTTGAAGAAGCAAAAGGAACAGAAACTTATGTTGATGTTGTAGAAGGAATGCAGTTTGACAGAGGTTATTTGTCACCTTACTTCGTAACTAATCCAGAGAAAATGAATGTAGAATTGGAAAATCCTTACATTCTTTTATATGACAAAAAAGTATCTTCTCTTAAAGAATTACTTCCTGTATTAGAACCAGTTGCTCAATCTGGTAAACCATTATTAATTATTGCTGAAGATGTTGATGGAGAAGCATTATCAACTTTGGTAGTAAATAAATTGCGTGGCGCATTAAAAATCGCAGCTGTAAAAGCTCCAGGTTTTGGCGATAGAAGAAAAGCAATGCTAGAAGATATTGCAATCTTAACTGGAGGAACTGTAATTGCAGAAGAAAGTGGTTACACACTTGAAAATGCAACATTAGAAATGCTAGGAACAGCCGAAAAAATTGCAATTGATAAAGACAATACAACTATTGTAAATGGTGCTGGAAATGCTGATTTAATCAAAAACAGAGTCAACCAAATCAAAGGTCAGATGGAAACTACAACTTCTGATTATGATAGAGAAAAACTGCAAGAACGTTTGGCTAAATTAGCTGGTGGTGTTGCTGTTCTTTATGTTGGCGCTGCTTCTGAAGTGGAAATGAAAGAGAAAAAAGACAGAGTTGACGACGCTTTACACGCTACTCGTGCAGCTGTTGAAGAAGGAATTGTTGCTGGTGGTGGTGTTGCTTTATTAAGAGCAAAAGCATCTTTAGCATCAATTAAAGCTGATAATGCTGATGAAGCTACTGGAATTCAAATTGTTTTCCGTGCTGTTGAATCGCCATTGAGAACTATTGTTGAAAATGCTGGACTTGAAGGTTCTGTAGTAGTAGCAAAAGTTTCTGAAGGAAAAGGTGATTTTGGTTATAATGCTAAAACTGACGAATACGTAGACATGCTAAAAGCTGGAATTATTGATCCTAAAAAAGTAACTCGTGTAGCTCTTGAAAACGCTGCTTCTGTTGCTGGTATGATTCTTACTACTGAATGTGCATTAATCGACATCAAAGAAGAAAACGCTGGTGGTGGAATGCCAATGGGTGGAGGAATGCCAGGAATGATGTAATTTATAAGTACGAAGTAGAAAATACGAAGTACGAAGTAATAAAAATAAAAAATCCGTCTTGTTGAAAAACTTGACGGATTTTATATTTAATAAATTTAATTTCTCTTTTTCAAAAATTTCATTATGACCGGAATTGTTGTCACTAAAACTATTCCAATTACGATATATTCAATGTAATGTTTTAAATCGATTTTGAATTGTGTTAAAAATAACTCATACAAATAATGTCCGGCAAATATCAAGGTAAATGACCACAATAGCGAGCCTAAAATATTATAGAACATAAACTTTTTTCTTTCCATTTCTACAATTCCGGCAACAACAGGAGCAAAAGTTCTTACAACTGGTAAAAATCTAGCAAATACAATTGCTTTTGTTCCATATTTATCAAAAAAATCTTTTGATTGAAACAAATATTTTTTCTTAAAAAAGAAACTATCTTCTCTTTTAAATAAATAACTTCCACTTTTCTTTCCAAACCAATAACCCACCATGTTTCCCACAATTCCCATTATTGCAACTAAAAATGCTAAAAAGGAAACATTAAGAAAATCACTTCCTGTTGATAGCTCATTCATTAAAAGCTGACTATAAATTCCACATAAAAAAAGTAAACTATCACCTGGTAAAAAGAATCCTGCTAATAATCCTGTTTCGGCAAATACTATAAATAAAACAACGTAAAGACCAATTTTTATTCCACCAAATTCTAATAGAATATAAAATTCTGGGTTAAGTAGTTGTTTCCAATCAAAATCATTCATAAATGTGATAAATAAGTTATTTTAGTTTGAGCACGTGAAAGTAACGATTATTTATTTATAAGGCAATCTAATTCGCTTTTTTGACTTAAATATAACATAATCCTCATTATTTATACATTATATAAAAATACAACATAAAATCTCTCTACTTTTTTAGAGATTTTATAATCTATTTTCTTTCATAGTGGCAACACCCATGAAGACTTTCATATACTTCATCTTTAGCTTTTACTTTATCAGTATCATGACCAACATTAGCAATGGCTTTTTCAACATCTAAAATTGAACATTTCTCTTCATTAATTATTAAATGTAATGTATTGTGATCTAAATGATAATCGGCACTTTTAACACCTTTTACAGAAAAAGCGGCTTTCTCAATTCTTTTTTTGCACATATCGCAATTTCCTCCTACCTCAATTTCGTATTTAGCATTTTTATTTTTTTTGTCTTGAGCTTGTGTTGAAAATGTTACAAATAGTAGCATCATTCCAATTAATATGTTTTTCATAATTTAATATTTTATTATTATTTTATTTTAAATCTTAATCCTGCATAATACATTTGTCCAAAAATTGGAGCATACACTACAGAAGTATCAAAATACATTCCAAACGGATTATTTTTACCTAAAATTGCATTCGTTTGACGATAATTACCAATATTTTCACCACCGAAATACATTTCAAAGTTTTTAGATTGTTGTATAGTTACTTGCAAGTTTAATGTTGAAAATGACGGAGAAAACTCAGGAAAAACATCTCCAATCGGGTTGCCAGATGTAGTAGGAAGTTGTTGTTTTCCTAACCAATTAAATGTTGCATCAAATCGCCATTGTTGTCCTTCATTGCTAATATGAGTTTCATATTCTAAATTACTGAAAAAACGATGTTTAGATTGCAAAGGTCTTTGAAAATTTCCAGACAAATAATCGGTTGATATATCATAATATTTATAAGCTGTTCTCAAATTGAAATGCTTAATGATTTCATAGTTAAAATCTATTTGCAAACTATTTGCGTACGAATTTCCTCTTAAATTATAAAACAACACCTGTTGAGAACTTTGCATTACATCAACAATGACTTGATTTTGAAAATCTGTTCGATAAAAATCTAATGTCACATCGGCACTTTTGCCAAATAAAATAAAATTTTGAGTAAAACTTACACCATAGTTCCATGCTATCTCTGGATCTAACCCATATATTTTACCATCTGTATCAAGTATTGAAAAAAGTCTTGAACTTGCAAAAAGTTGTTGATTCTCAGCAAAAATATTGGCTGCTCGTTTTCCTCTTCCTGCAGAAAATCTAAGAACAGATTTTTCCCATGGATTATATCTAATATGTAATCTTGGGGTAAAAAAAGCTCCCAACCTATTTTGATAATCAAATCGTCCTCCTAAAACATAACTAAACTTGTTATTGTTATCAAAAGTATATTCGAAGAAAGCACCAACCGAATTATCAATTCGACTCACATCAGATAAGTTGACAAATTCAGAATATTTGTCATAAGTAAAATTCAAACCAGTAGCAAACTTGTGCATAGTATTATTAATAATCGAATTGAAAATCAAATTTGAATAATAGCTTTGTTGTTTTATATCATACTGATTTAATCCAAAATACGATTGCTGATTATGACTACTAAAAGCATTTTGAAAACCAATGCTTTGATAAGGCATATCTTTAAATATATACCCAATTTTAGTAGATAAATCAAAACGTTCCGTATTAATTTCTGAGCCCCAATGATTTGTAGTTAATTTATCAACATCGGGATTAAAGTCTACAGTTCCAGTTTGTTTTTCATCTTTCATAAATTTATAATTAACAAAAGACACCCAGCCTGTTTCAGCACTTGCATAATGCCATCTATTAACAAAATTAATTTGTTTCCCAAGTGGATTATCTAAAAACTCATCATCATTCATGTCATTTTTTGCAACTCTTGTGTTACCGTGAATGTATAAACTAGTAGCTAATTTATCTGAAAATTTTTTATTAAAATGAGTGTTTACCTCATATCTTGAATCGGTAGATCCATAAGCATTAAAGAAGAAAGGTATATCATTTAATGGTTTAATAATTTCAGTATTTATTTGTCCTGAAATACTTTCGTATCCGTTGACAACACTTCCGGCACCTTTTGTAATTTGGATATTATCAATCCATGTTCCTGGCGTAAATGATAAACCATAAGCTTGTGATGCACCTCTTACTGAAGGAATGTTTTCCTCTGTAATCATTAAATATGGTGAAGTTAAACCTAACATTTTTATTTGTTTGGTTCCTGTCAAAGCATCAGAAAAATTGACATCAATTGATGGATTTGTTTCAAAGCTTTCTGCCAAATTACAACAAGCTGCTTTTAGTAATTCTTTACTTGTAACTACAGAAGTATTGGCTGTTTTTGTGAGTGATTTTTTTATTCCTTTTTGCTTGATATCAATTTTCACTTCATCTAATTTTTCTTGTGAAAAAGTTGTAGTGATAACAAAAAAGATTAGGAATAATGTTATTTTTTTCATTTTATGCTGAATTTATTTCAGCATCTTTAGACACTGAAAATGATTAATATAAATTCTATTTGATTCTCAAAGAGGTCGAGAATCTGAACTAAATTCAAATTAAATCAAGCATAAAAAGTGTATTGACAATAGAGTTGATAAAATGGCGGCGCATTTGCATCACAATAATAAGTAAGATATTGAGATTTTATACTACTTTCAACTGAATCTAAATAAATTTGTTTGAAAGAAGTTGCATAAAAAAACATATCAAAATCAAAAGAAATTGATTTGAAAGCAAATTTTTCAGAGTTATCTTTAAGATTTAATTCTTTATCTGAACAACATTTTTTGTGTGTTACTTCTTTTTTTGCGCAACAAGATTTTTCCTCTATTACAGGCATCTCGCAAACTTCCTCATCAGAAAACACAGAAGTTATTGCTGCTATTTTCTCGCCACAATAATGCACATTGAAAGCCAATCCTGAATTAGATATCAACAGAAAAAAAGCTAAAAGTAACGCTATGTGCTTCTTTATTTGCATGGTGCAAAGTTAATAAATAGTAGATAATTATCTGTAAAAGTTTGTTAAAAGTTTACAATTCAAACTCTTGTCCTATAAATGGAATAGAACAATTAAAGCCAAATCGCTCATTAATTTTAATTCTAAGTTCATCAGCTGGCTGATTTTCTCCATGAACTAAAAACACTTTTGTTGGTTTACTATACAATTCTGAAAGCCAATTCAATAAACCTTTTTGATCGGCATGAGCTGACAAGCCGTCAATTTCAACAATATTTGCTTTTACATCATAGTATTTTCCTCGAATTTTTATATCTGCAGCTCCATCTAATAATTTTCTTCCACGCGTTCCTTCTGCTTGATATCCAACAATAATTATTGTTGTTTCTGCTAAACCAATATATCGTTCTAAATAACTTAAAACTCTTCCTCCTGTAATCATCCCACTTGCAGCGATAACAACTTTTGGTTGTTTATCATAAATCATGTTAATTGTTTCTTGATAATCCGAGTTCATAAAAAACATTTTACACATTGCAACACAATCTTCATCAGATAGTTTGTGCCACTTTTTATTGTTTTCAAAAACATCCAAAACGCTAATTCCCATTGGAGTATCTATTATATAGGGAATATTTGGAATTCTATCTTCCTCTTTTAATTGCCAAAGTAAGTACATAATAGTTTGAGCGCGTTCTACAGCAAAACTCGGAATTATTACTGTTCCTCCTTTAGAATATGTATTATTTATATATGCTTCGAGTAGTGACTTTACATCTTCTTCTGGATGAATTCTATTACCATAAGTACTCTCTAAAAAAATATAATCTGCTTTTTTTGGTTTAGTTGGTGCATACATTAACACATCATCATCACGACCAATATCTCCAGAAAAAACTAAGGTTTTGCCTTCTAAGATTAAAGTAATTGAGCAAGCACCAAGAATATGTCCTGCATTAGTAAAAACAGCAGAAATTTCAGCATCTAAACTAATCGTTTCATTTTCTTTTATAATTCTAAAATATGGAAAAACACTTTCTGCATCATCAATATTATATAGAGGTTCAGCAATTTCGTGTTTTGAATATTTACCTTCATTAGCTCTATTTGCTTCTTCCTCTTGAATTTTAGCACTGTCTAATAAAATTAATTTTGTGATATCTTTAGTTGGACTCGTACAATAAATTTTACCTTTAAATCCTTGATTAACCAATCGTGGCAACCAGCCACAATGGTCTAAATGGCCGTGGGTCAGCAACACAAAATCTATTGTTGATGGCAAAATAGGAAGTGGTTCCCAATTGAGTTCTCGCAATGGTTTTATTCCTTGAAATTGACCACAATCCACTAAAATTCTAACACCATTGCTTTCTATTAATGTTTTAGAACCTGTTACAGTTCCAGCACCACCTAAGAATGTTACTTTCATAATTATAAATATTTACATAATTCTGTGACTTCTTTTAAAACATTTTTTATTCTATTAGAGCTTAATCCTATTCGCTCTAAACTCTCAGAATTATTAATTAAATCTATTGCCAAAATAATCCCCAAAATCAACAACTTGTCTTTTTCTGCTAATGAAAGAGTTGTCAAACAAGTTATAGGATATAGTTTTTTGTTATCGATTTTTGATCGTAAATTATCATTTTTGGGAAAATCCCAACTCAACATGTTTATTCCCGAACAATTTCCGAAAGTAATTGCATCTGCACTAAATCTATTGTTGGTAACTAGCCAACATTTTGAAATTTTATCATTATTTGTAAAAATAGAATGTTTTCTATCTTTCAAATCATTAAACCTAGATAGAATATACATTGGAACTTTTACATCAGAAATCGCATCCCTTCCAGCATGAAACTTACATTCAATCATGCTGATTTCATCATTTTTCTTAACAATGACATCTATTTCATGGGAAACACATTTTCCTTGAAAAGTTTGATTTGTAATGGTTTTATAATCCTCAAATGCAAAAATTCTAGCAACATACTTTTCAAAGAAAAATCCAGCTGGACCAAGCATTTGTATTGCGGGTCTTAAATTATACTGAGCTGCATGAGAATTAGACGCTTTCTTAAGCAATCCAAAAGCCATTTTATAGATTTGTTTGGTTGGAATCCCATCATAAATCTGGCCTTTTATTTCGTTTAAAATAGCATTAACAATCGAAGAATCTGCGCCTGATTTTAATAAAGATTTTTTAAGTTTATCAGGTTCAAAATCAACGACATCTCCAGAATGTTTTATTACTTTCATTGTTTATTATTTACCTACATAAAGGTACAAAAAATAACAACTACTTCATTTTTTTCTGGTAATAAAAAGCTGGAATAAAGAGCATAATAAAAATAGGTTGAATAATAAATCTTCTAATGTAAAAAAGATTCATTTTGTTAGTTTCTCCAAATTTTAATAGAACAAAAAAGAAACTCACCATTAAAATGATTCCCAAAACAGAATACAGAAAAATGGAAAACTTAATGATTTTTGCATCATTAAAAATCAATCGAAGTAATCCCAAGGAAATAATGGAGTTTAAATAAAATCTAAATCCTAAACTAAAAAATAATGTTATTACATCAATTTTAGGCAATGGTAGATTATTATAATTCAATTTAAAATAATCTAAAAATGGATCATAAAAAATTGTGTCTTCAAATGCTCTAATGGCAATTAGAAGAATAATCAAAAACAAAACAGCCGACAACTTCAGCTTATTTTTCAATAGATTTTGTAGCATAAGAAGAATATTTATTAACCCAAATCACCCAAAGTAAAAAAACAATTCCGTAAATAAATAATGGAAAGATTACGCCATGAAGAATATGCTCATACTCTGGAAAGTGAAATATTGCCATACAAAGCAATGCAATTCGCAACACATTAAAAAAATGAATTATTATTGTTCCAATAATTATAAAAGTCAATGTTTGCTTAAATTTTCCAGTAAATGCAATTACAAAACTTATAAATAAAATCACAACACTCACAGCATTACAACCTTCGATGATTCTTGCAACCCATTTATCATGATAAAAGAGTTTTACACTTGCTTCTTTCAAATTGGGCATGGTATAGGAATTATCATCAAAAACAGAAAGCATCATTTGAGATTGCTTAGCAACCATTTGTGTGATTTTATCAACTTCAAAATTCTTCTCATCAAATTGATTTAAATAACTTTGATAAAGTAGCGTCAATACCAAATACGAGATCAAAAACTTAGTTAAGAAAACTAAAAATGGTTTAAACTGAATAATGTATTCTTTCAAAATATAATTTTTAACAAATTTTAGGTAAAAGTAAGAAATTGCATTGGTTACTTTTGCAAAAAAAATAGAATATGAAATTTGATGAATTAAAACCAGAAGTGATTACCATTCTGTCAAGCGAAAATGCTAATAGAGTTGAAAAGCTTAAAAATCTTTGCCAATTTTTATCAGATAATGTTGATTACTATAATTGGGTTGGATTTTACTTTGCCAATCACGAAAACAAAACTTTACATCTTGGACCTTATGTTGGTGCCGAAACAGATCATACTGTAATTCCATTCGGAAAAGGAATATGTGGTCAAGTAGCAGAATCGAATGCAAATTTTGTAGTTCCAGATGTTGCAGCTCAAGATAATTATATTGCTTGTAGCTTTACAGTTAAGTCTGAAATTGTAGTTCCGTTGTTTGTCAACGGAATCAATATCGGACAAATAGACATTGATAGTCATGTGATTGACCCATTTACAGAAAAAGACGAACGTTTTTTAGAATTTGTAAATCAAGAAGTTTCAAAATTATTCTAATCTATACTTTTTTATTTGCCTAATCAAAAAAGAAGATTATCTTTGCACACGAATTAGGAAAATCCTTTTTCATACATAATAATCATTTAATATAATATTGGAATGTATTTAAGTAAAGAAACAAAAGCTGAAATCTTCGCTAAACACGGAGGAAAAGCTGAAAACACTGGATCTGCTGAAGGGCAAATCGCATTGTTCACATTTAGAATCTCTCACTTAACTGAGCACTTGAAAAAAAATCGTCACGATTACAACACTGAGCGTTCGTTAGTTCTTTTAGTAGGTAAAAGAAGAAGTCTTCTTGACTACTTGAAGAAAAAAGATATCAACAGATATCGTGAGATTATTAAAGAATTAGGTATTAGAAAATAATACATATCTTAAAGAGGTGCTTGCGCGCCTCTTTTTGTTTTATAAATTATAAGAATATAAATAAGAAAAGTTTCGGTTTTTCATTGGGTTACAAACAACTACTACACAACAACTACAACACAACTAACCTAATAGTTTAAACGAATTAAATTTTATGATTCCAAAAGTAAACCAAGAAACAATCGATTTAGGTGATGGAAGATCTATCACAATCGAAACAGGTAAATTAGCAAAACAAGCCGATGGTTCGGTTGTTGTAAGATGTGGCGACTGTATGCTTTTAGCTACAGCTGTATCAGCAAGAACTTCAAACCCAGCAGTTGACTTTTTACCTCTTACGGTAGATTACCGTGAAAAATTTGCAGCAGCTGGACGTTTTCCAGGTGGTTTTTTCAAAAGAGAAGCTCGTCCTAGTGACAGTGAAGTATTAACAATGCGTCTTGTTGACCGTGTTTTACGTCCGCTTTTCCCAGACGATTATCATGCTGAAACTCAGGTGATGATTCAATTAATGTCTCATGATGAAAATGTTATGCCAGATGCATTAGCAGGTTTAGCAGCATCAGCAGCATTAGCAGTTTCAGACATTCCTTTTTACAATTTAATTTCTGAAGTACGTGTTGCACGTGTAGATGGTAAATTTGTAATCAACCCAAGTAGAACTCAATTAGAATTATCTGACATCGACATGATGATTGGTGCTTCATTAGATTCTGTTGCGATGGTTGAAGGAGAAATGAAAGAAATCTCAGAAGCAGAAATGGTTGAAGCAATTAAATTTGCTCACGAAGCTATCAAAGTTCAAATTCACGCTCAATTGCGTTTACAAGAAGCATTTGGTAAAAAAGAAACTCGTACTTACGAAGGTGAAAAAGAAAATGAAGAAATCTACAAAAAAGTAAAAGCTGCAGCGTACGATAAAATCTATGCTATTGCAAAAGTAGGTTCGGCTAAACACGAAAGAAGTGCTGCATTCGCTGAAGTAAAAGAAGAAGTAAAAGCTTTATTTACAGAAGAAGAATTAGCTGCTGACGGAGATTTAGTATCTAAATATTTCTATAAAACTAATAAAGAAGCGGTTCGTAACGTAATTCTTGAATTAGGAATTCGTCTTGACGGAAGAAAAACTACAGAAATCAGACCAATTTGGTGTGAAACTGATTATTTACCTTCTGTTCACGGTTCTTCATTATTTACACGTGGAGAAACTCAAGCTTTGGCAACTGTTACTTTAGGAACATCTAGAGAACCTAACCAAATTGATTCACCAGCAGAACAAGGAGAAGAAAAATTCTACTTACATTATAATTTCCCACCATTTTCAACTGGAGAAGCTAAACCTTTAAGAGGAACTTCAAGAAGAGAAGTTGGTCACGGAAACTTAGCACAACGTGCTTTAAAAAACATGATTCCTGCAGATTGTCCTTATACAATTAGAATTGTATCTGAAGTTTTAGAATCTAACGGTTCGTCTTCTATGGCTACAGTTTGTGCTGGAACAATGGCTTTGATGGATGCTGGAGTTCAAATGGTAAAACCAGTTTCTGGAATTGCTATGGGATTAATTACAGATGGTCAAAATTTTGCAGTTCTTTCTGATATTTTAGGTGATGAAGATCACCTAGGAGATATGGACTTTAAAGTAACTGGAACAAAAGACGGTATAACTGCTTGTCAAATGGATATCAAAATTGAAGGATTGAGATACGACATTATGGAACAAGCTTTAGGTCAAGCTCGTGATGGACGTATGCATATTTTAGGAAAAATCACTGAAACTATTGCTACACCAAGAGCTGATGTTAAAAAACACGCTCCAAAAATCATCACAAGAACAATTCCTGGAAACTTTATTGGTGCTTTAATTGGACCTGGTGGGAAAGTTATTCAAGAATTACAAAAAGCTACTGGTTGTACAATCGTTATTAACGAAGTTGACGAACAAGGTGTTGTTGAAATCCTTGGAACAGATCCAGATGGAATTGCAGCAGTTTTAGCTAAAATTGACTCAATTATCTTCAAACCAGCAATGGGTGAAGCTTATGAAGTGAAAGTAATTAAAATGCTAGATTTTGGTGCTGTTGTAGAATATACTGCTGCTCCAGGAAACGAAGTTTTATTACACGTATCTGAATTAGCTTGGGAAAGAACTGAAAATGTTTCTGACGTAGTTAATATGGGCGATGTGTTTATGGTGAAGTATTTAGGTGTTGACCCAAAAACTAGAAAAGAAAAAGTTTCTAGAAAAGCACTTTTACCAAGACCTCCAAGAGAAGAGAAAAAAGACGAAGCTCCGAAAGCATAATCTTTAAAATTTTAATACTTTAAAACCTTGAAAAACTAATTTTCAAGGTTTTTTTATTTTTACACGCAACCTTTTCCTTTTTTTCGCATCTATAAAATAAAAAAAATATGAAAATCTTTACAAGACTTACAGTTGCGATTCTAATAGTACTGTTTTCAAGTTGTGAAAATGAACCTGTAGAAATTCTAAAAGACACACTTCGCAAAGAAGATGAACTATTTAAACTAATTAGAAATGTTGTTACAATTGGTGACAATCCTATAGAAAACAACATATGTGTTGATTTTATATATCCAATGGTTGTGATAAAATATGATCAATATATTAATCCTATTCAGACCATAACATTGTATAACGACAATCAGTTTGAACAACTTTTGAATCAATTAAATCAAAATCAATCTATAAGTATAAGTTATCCTATTGAAACGACTCTACCTGATGGAACAAGTATAAGTATTAATAATGATGAAGAATTAAAACAATCATTATTATCATGTGAAGATCAAAATTTAATTAGTTATTGTTCAGGAATGTTAAAAAACCCTGTAACATGTATCTATGAAATACCATACATAGAAGAAGAATTAAATAATGATTATGCAGGTGCGGTTATATTTGTAAATGAAGATTTTACCATAACATTATTTCATTTAAACAATAATTATGTTGGTACATGGAATGTATTAAAAGTAAATAACATACTTCATGTTAATATTAATCTTGCTGGCACTTCTGCTGTTGCACAATATTGGAATCATAATTATCGAATTGCAGATATAAATGAAGATTATCTTACTTTATCTACCTCAACACAAACCAGAAAACTAAAACTAAAATGTTCTAATTTATTAGATTATGAAATAGGTGATGTAGGACCAGCAGGAGGAATAATTGCTTATGATAAAGGAGAATTTACTAAAGGTTGGCGCTATATTGAAGTTGCACCTAATGATTTAACTGGGCAAGAAGAATGGGGTTGCATTAATTCTGAAATTGTAAATGCTCAATTTGATCTTGTTGGAGCTGGACATCAAAACACCATAGCGATTGCAAATCGACATAAAAACTTAATTAATTATTTCACAAACCCAAGTGTGTGTAGCGCTTTTAATAATGGGACAGTTTGTGCCATTTCCTCTTTAAATGAAATTATTGCTAATAAAAGAGATTGGTTTATACCTTCATTAGAAGAGCTCCAGTTACTTTACACTAATTTACACTTAAATGGAATTGGTAATTTTTCTACTGGTTACTATTGGAGTTCCTCTGAAGGAAGTTTATCTGAATCAAAAGCTGTAAATTTTAATACAGGTGGATCTTTTCTATTAAGTAAAAATGCACCAAATATAAATACCAGATTAATTAGAATATTTTAATTTTATCGAACAATCATTTAAAATTAAGTTCAACTTTGAACCAATGTTAAAATATCAATTTAAAAATAATCAGAATGACATTAAAACGAGTCCTTTCAACTTCAATATTTTAACCGGAATTGAATTCAATATTTTCAATAATAAATAGTTATTTGATTTAGTTTGCAAACCCCAATTCATTTAGTTGAGTTAGGGTTTTTAGTTTTATCATAATTTATAGCTAAACTGCAAAGACAAGCTACTTTTACCAAAATCATTATCAATCCTTTTCGAAAACCAATTATAAGGAGTAAAATTATAAATAACTTGAATTCCAATTCTGTTTGATGTAATAGAAACTCCTTGCGCCGCATACAAACAACTCAAAGCTTTGGTATTTGTATCAATGCGATACGACAGATTTCCGTTTTCATCGGTATAATATCCAGTATCGTTCTCTGGATTTTCCTTGTCTTCAAAAGAAAAAAAACTGGCTCCAAAAGTAGAACTCCACTCTATCGTTGCGCTTTTTTGAAAAACAGTAAAACCATATAGTTTATTCATTCTAAAAGCTACCATAACAGTAATCCCTTTTGGCTTTACATTAAAAACAGAATCTTTACCACGATAGACAAAGCTGTTTTTTATGGTTGGTACCACTAAATTAAAACCCAAATCTAATAAATCGTTGTGTTCAATTCTTGTTCTATACCAAAAACCATATTGCTGAGAAACATCAATTTTTGATTGTAAATTTCCTAAAGGTATCATAATCCCAGTTTCAAATTTATATCGCTCATATTTTGTGGTATCTTTTACAAACTCTTGGGCGTTAGAGTTAAAACAAATAAAAATTAAAATGATATTTATTATTGTTCTCATAACTTACCAATTTAAAAAAGGCATAGACCTTTTACTATTTATATTCCACAAACCAATTTGCAATCCTTTCTGCTTTTTGGTTTTATTTATAACGCCAAGTTGAACTCCATAAAAATTTTCAGTTTTATTAAATACTCCAATTTGCAATCCATTATTAATTTCAGAATAATTACTAAAAGACACGAATAATCCGTTTGATTTTTTTGAATAATTTAGAAGAAAACTTCCATGAATACCATTCATGTTTGTTGCATAATTATAAAATCCATTTAATGAAATTCCATTACAGGAATGACTTGCACTAAACAAAGACAACTGTAAACCATTATATACAATATCTTCATTTTGATTAGAATGCCCAGAACTGAGACTAATCCCATTAATTGTTGCTGTTGACAACTCAGAAAAACCTCTTCTCGATGGATCATCAAACATAAGTATAAAGATAGATAACGGATTAATTTCGATGTTTAATCCATTAATTTGGCTTAAAGTATTTTCGTCAACCATATTAATACCTAAACCAATTGCTATTCCGTTAACCCTTATATCCTTATTACTTCTGGGAGTTAAACTAAAAACCGTTGAACTAATAGAATCATTTTGTGAAAAAACTGATAACGAAACCAGAAATAGAAAAATCAAAAATCTTTTTTTCATAATAATAGTTTTAAAATTATAGTTCAAAATTATTGTGATTAATACAAGTATATTGGCGATATTTAATAAATAAAATTTATATCTTTGTGATTATCGCAAATTATGACGAATCAAGAACTACTTTTAAAAGAAATTAGAAAGCAACTTTCAAGTTCAGCTTCCTTAAATGATGAAATTTCTTCTATTCTAAATAGTAGTTATGATGCCGCACACCGAAGAGTTTCGGGCAAGAGCAAGTTTTCTATTGATGAAACATTGCTATTGGCAATTCATTTTAATATTTCGTTAGACAAATTGTTTTTAAAAAACGATAAAGTAATTGTTGAAAAAACTATCGAAATTACTTCGTTAAAAGACATGCTTTCGTATTTTAAAAAATCGGCTGAGCGCATTGAACAATTAGCAACTAACGAAAACGCAACTTTATATTATTCAGCTAAAGATATTCCGCTTTTTTATTTTATGGAAGGAACTATAATGTCAAAATTTAAAGCCTATGTTTGGTTGACATTATTAAATCCGAATCAATCTAATGTGTCTTTTGAAAATTTTGTTATCGACGAATCGTTTATGGAACATACTCAAAAGTTGAAAAAAATATATGAAAAGGTTACTGTAAAAGAAGTTTGGAACGATACAACAATCAACAGTAGTTTGCAACAAATATTATATTTTTACGAATCTGGCTTGCTGAATTTTAAAAGTGCAACAGCATTGTATTTAGATTTAAAACGGATTTTGAATTTGATAAAAGACAAATCAAACAAATCCAATTCGAATTATTCTATATACTACAATGAGTTGATTTTGCTCAACAACAATATGTTAATTGAAACTGAAGAAAAGCTAACGATGTTTATTCCTTATACATTGTTAGGTTATTTTATTACTGACAACAAAGAAAGTTGTAAAAATGTGCATATATTTTTCAATCAACAAATTCTAAATTCTAAAGCATTGAACCAATCTGGAATTAAGGAACAAAATTTGTTTTTTAATCGTGCCAACCGAAAAATTGATTATTACATTGAACTATTAAACAATCAGGTTGATTTACTTTTTTAAAGGTTAAATACCTACATTTGATTCATTCAAAACCAAAAACTATGGAGTTTATTATTTTTATTTTAGTGATTTGTATTTTTATTCTTTTCAATAATTTCTATAATTTAAAAAAGGAGACTAGTTTTATAAAATCTATAGTTGAAAAATACAGCGAAGAAACATCAACTTTAAAAAGAGAACTTGCCGAACTAAAAAAATCAATAGAAGGAAAAACAATTACAACTGAACCAATAGTTGCTCCAATTGATGAAGTGAAACCTCAAGAAATTGAGTCTATAGTTCCGCTAGCGACAGAAGTTATTGAAGAATACAAACCTTACTTCACTCCTATTCCAGACGAAGAAATGTCAAAACAAATGGCTTCAGCTGAGGAAATTATACCAATTGACGATTCGTTTTTAAGTATAAAACCAGAAGTACAAAATGAAGTACCAATAATTAGTTACGAAAGTCAATCGGCACCACGAGCAGAAAAACAAGTTCAGATTGAAGAAAGTGCGTTTTCAAAGTTCATGAAATCAGCTGAAAAACAATTTGCTGATAATTGGACTGGAATACTTGGAACAGCGATTATGGTTCTTGGAATTGGGTATTTAAGTATTTATACTGCTTTGAAAGTGTCACCATTATTCAGAGTTTTAATTCTGTGGTTGTATGCTGGTTTATTAGTTGGAGCCTATTATTTTTTACAGAAAAAAGAAAAATGGACGACAACTGGTTTGTGGCTTCGAAGTGCTGGCGCAAGTTTATTTTTGTTTGGATGTTTTGGCGCATCACAAATTCAGGCGTTGGCGTTTATTTCTAATTCAGTTGCAGCTTATTCTTTGATTGCAGTTGGAATTGGACTCAATTTATTCATTGGATACATTATTAAGAAACAAACTTTTTTATCGCTTCATGTCATTTTAAGCATGCTAATTTTATGTGTCATTCCAGAGAAAACACTTGCAACTTTTACACTCGCAGTCATTACAGCAACCATTGGAATTCTTTTGTCTTATAAAGAAAAATGGGAATATCATTTATTGATTGTGATTTCTACTTTCATCATTTTTGATATTTGGTTTAATGCTCAAGGAACAAAATTATCGGCAACAGAAAACATCATTGCAATTATCGGAATCATTTTGGTCGCAGCAAGTTGTATGATCATGCAATACCGAAACGTTTATGAAAATACTCGATTTGATAAGGCAGCATTTATTACTCATTTAACAAATTGGGGGTTGTTTGCCACAGGATTAATTCTACATTCAACTGGAAGTCGATTTAAAACTTTTGTACTATTTATTGGTGCGATAATTTGCTTTTTCATAGCGTTAAAAGCGAGAAAGAAAAAGGTGTTTTGGCTATATCATTTAGACGGAATGGTGTCGTTTGTTTTGCTTTCGTTAAGCATTATTATGTTAAACGATTGGGATGTTGGCATTGATATAATTGCCTGTATTTTATATTTACTAGTAGTAGTTTGCTTGTTTGTGGTTTATAAAGAAAAAGAAGTTTTATTACACAAAATCTTTCTTGGAATCAATCATATTGTGGCTTTAGCACTTTTGATTTTTTCTGTAGCAATGATTAGTAATTCGTTAAATGAAACTAAAACTACAAGTGCTTTGGTTTCAACAATTGTGCTATTAATAATTGCGATTTTAGTTACAATTTATACTTCAATTAAAAAAGAATTTGAATCAATTGATGCTTTCTTTGGAGACAATAATTTAAGTTTAAACGGATTGTTAGCAATTGTATTTTCGATTCTAGTGGTTATAAGAAGTAACGATGTTTTAACACACAATTTATTTGTTTGTGTTTTAATAGGGGTTGGGTTGGTTTGGCTTTTATTACAACAAAAATTTGAGAACAATACGTTTGATATTGGCAGAATTATTTTTTATGTGCTGAGTATTTTTGCTGTTATTTTTATGATTAAAATTCAAGAGAAATCGTATTTCGATTTTATTTTTGGAATTGGTTTGTTAATCTTGATTGCGTTTAATTGGAAGGTTGAAAACTTCTATAAAAACAATTTCATCATTCGCTTTATTGGCATAATTGGAGTCAATGCATTGTTACTAATTTTGGTATACAAATATTTACCTCATAATCAAATTATTCAAATTTTTAGTTTGTTTGGAATTGCATTGTTAAACCATGAATTTTTATGGTTTAATTTCAAGAAAAACAGTTTGACAACAGACAATCAATCAGTTTTATACATTTTCTACTATTTCTTTGCAATTGTTGGAAGTTTATTACTTCTATGGCGTACATCTTTACTTACAAATACCAAAATTGGATTAACTTGTTTAGGAATTTCGACTGTAGAATTATATGTTTTATTCGCAAATAGAATCATAAACAAATCGGAAGAAATAACAACTGATTGGAAAAACTTCAATTTCCTAAATTCAGAGTTATTATTGTTTAATACTTTGTTGTTTGGTTTTTCTTGTTTAGATATTGAATATACATCTGTTTTCTTGTCGGCTTTAGCTTTGCTATCCGGTCTCGGATTTGAAAAGTTTGACGAATTCAAACGCTTCAATAATTACTCATTTGTACTAATGACTGGATGTGTCCTTCTGTCTGTTTTTCTTGCTTTAGACAGAAGTATTATGGATGACAAAACGTTGCTTTACATTACTCAAACTGCAAGTATTATTATTTCAATTGGATATTATTATTTACTGTTTAAAAGCAAAAAAGAAGAAACTAAAAACTACTTAAAAGCACTTCCTTATGTTCAAAATTTATGGCTAATGCTATTGCTTTTCATTCAAGTAGAACTTACTTATCTTCCAGTATTATTTATGCTTTTGGCGTTATTAAATTATTGGTTAATTACAAAAAATGCCGTCAAAATTGGAATTCACTTCGCTCCTATTGTTGCGTTCTTGGCAATAATCATTTCCATATTTTATAGTTTTGACAAACTCAATAATTTTGATGGTTTAGATTGGACCCTTCAACTTGGAAGTGTTAGTTTGGGTGTAATTCTTTCGATTCTATTAAATAAAAAAGAAGAAAATCAATCGTTAAAAACCAACTATCAAATTGTTCTTAATGCCTGGTTGTCAATAATTATGTTCACACAGCTAGAACACAAATGGCTTCCTGTTTTTTGGGTAATAACCGCAATTTTGAATTTATTTTTATATCATAAAAATATCAGTCAAGAAAAAAACATCAGTATTGTTTATTATTTATTGGCTAACCTGCATTTGGGATTTCTGAGTTTCAATTATTATGAATCCAAATATTTAGCAATTTATTTACTGATTTTTGCACTTTTAGCAGCCTATATTTATTTGGCTTCCAAATGGATTGAAGATTTTAAATTGAAAAACAGTTTATTAATATATCCAGCTACTCTTAGTATTGGATGTTTCTTATATTTTACTTTCGACAAAGGAATTCTAACCTTCTTCTGGATATTGGAAGCTTTGGGATTATTGATTTTAGGAATAATTCTAAAAGAAAAATACTTTAGATATGTTTCATTATCGTTAGTAGGATTGTGTATTATTCGATTAATGTTCTTTGATTTATCCAATGCAGATTTCTTGATTAGAGCACTAGTTTTACTAGGCGTAGGAGTTGTTTTACTAGTAATGAACAGCTTGTTTAAGAAATACAAAGATCGATTTGAGTAAAATAAAATACTTTGAAGTAAATTAATTTTAAAAAAAATGTAACTTTTTTGTAACTCATAACGTATAACTATATGAACACTTTAAAGTAAAGGAGAAAAATATACATGAGACAACTTAAAATCACCAAGCAGGTAACCAATCGTGAAACTGCTTCTTTAGACAAATACTTACAAGAAATTGGTAAAGTTGACCTTATTACTGCTGACGAAGAAGTTGAGTTAGCACAACGTATCAAAGCTGGTGACCAACGTGCTTTAGAAAAATTGACAAAAGCTAACTTACGTTTTGTGGTTTCTGTTGCAAAACAATATCAAAATCAAGGACTTACTCTTCCCGATTTAATTAATGAAGGAAATCTTGGTTTAATTAAAGCTGCACAACGTTTTGATGAAACTCGTGGCTTCAAATTTATTTCTTATGCGGTTTGGTGGATTCGCCAATCGATTCTTCAAGCGCTTGCAGAGCAATCTCGTATCGTTCGTTTGCCATTAAATAAAATTGGTTCTATCAATAAAATCAACAAAATGTATGCTTTATTAGAGCAATCTAACGAAAGACCACCTTCTGCTGAAGAAATTGCAAAAGAACTTGATATGACCGTAAATGATGTAAAAGAGTCAATGAAAAACTCGGGTCGTCATTTATCAATGGATGCACCTCTTGTTGAAGGAGAAGATTCTAACCTTTATGACGTATTACGTTCTGGTGAATCTCCAAATCCTGATAGAGAATTAATTCACGAATCATTACGTACAGAAATTGAGCGTTCGTTAGAAACCTTAACTCCAAGAGAAGCAGACGTAGTTCGTTTGTATTTTGGATTAGGTGACCAACACCCAATGACTTTAGAAGAAATTGGCGAAACTTTCGATTTAACTCGTGAGCGTGTTCGTCAAATTAAAGAAAAAGCTATTCGTAGATTAAAACATACTTCAAGAAGCAAAATCTTGAAAACATATTTAGGTTAATACCTATAACAATAACAACAGTTTCAAAACTGTTCGTTTTTTGATTGATGATTGAAACTCCGGCTGATTACCGGAGTTTTGCTTTTACACAAACTTCAACATTCAAAATTCCAAGTTGAATATTCAACATTCAAAATATTTTTAATTATTGTATCTTTGCAAAACAACAATAAGGTTGAATATTCAATGTTGAACAACGAATTTTGAAATCTTAAAACACAACACAAACTACAAAATGAAGAACACACTTATTGCACCATCAGTTCTAGCAGCTGATTTTGCCAACTTACAACGCGACATCGAAATGATTAACAATTCTGAAGCCGATTGGTTTCATATTGACATTATGGATGGCGTTTTTGTTCCGAATATTTCTTTTGGAATGCCAGTTTTGGAAGCTATTTCTAAACATGCTAAAAAAACAATTGATGTTCATTTAATGATTGTCGATCCTGATAGATATATAAAAACCTTCGCTGATTTAGGTTCGAATATACTTACGGTTCATTATGAAGCCTGTACCCATTTACACAGAACATTACAAGCCATCAAAGCAGAAGGAATGAAAGCAGGTGTTGCCTTAAATCCTCATACCAATGTTAGTTTATTGGAAGATGTGATTAAAGATATTGATATGGTTTGCATCATGAGTGTTAATCCTGGTTTTGGCGGACAATCATTTATTGAAAACACCTATAAAAAAGTAAGACAACTAAAAGAAATTATCACTAGAAACAATGCCTCAACCATTATCGAAATTGATGGTGGCGTAACTAGTAAAAATGCAGTTCAATTAGTTGAAGCTGGCGCTGATGTTTTAGTAGCAGGAAATTTTGTTTTCAAAGCTGAAAATCCGACAGAGACAATTTCTGAATTAAAGAAAATGACTTCAAAATAAATTATAAATGCTCCAATTGGAGCATTTATTTTTAGTATTGGTCTATTAAATACTTTATTAAATCGGTTGTGGTTACAATTCCTACCAAAAGTTCGTCAAGAACCACTGGCAAAGCATGAAACTCTCTTTTAGACAATATTTCTGCTACTTCTTTTATTGTGGTGTCTGTAGAAACTTTTACTAAATTCCTTGCCATAACTTGCTCTACAGAAAACATATTGTAAACGGTTACATCAACTTCTAATTCATCATCATCAATAGCATCTGCAAAGGAAATTCTCAATAAATCGGTGTAGCTTAACATTCCAACAATATGATTTCCGCTAACAACAGGAATATGTCTGATATGATGTTTCTTGAATAAACTTTCTGCTTTGGTTAAATCATCTGATAGATTTAACTTTATTATATTTGATGTCATTATAGTTGACACTGGTACATTTTTTTTCATGACATTTAACTTTAAAATAATTGATTAAAGTTACCACTTGATACAAAATATAAACATGACAAAAATCAGATAGTTGATAAAAGATTATTAAGTTTGCACAACATCAAATTTCATGAGTTACACCTTATTATCTTCACCCTTACAAGGATTTACCGACTTTCGTTTTAGAAATGCCCAAAATAAGTATTTTGGCGGAATTGACACTTTCTATTCACCTTACATTCGTTTGAACGGAAAACTAGTTATTAAGTCATCTTATGAGCGAGATTTACTCCCTGAAAACAATAACACGCTAGAATGCATTCCGCAAGTAATAACTAACGATGCTGACGAATTTTTATTTGTTGCAAAATATGTTCAGGAATTAGGTTACAAGGAATTAAACTGGAATTTAGGTTGCCCTTATCCAATGGTAACAAAATGTGGAATGGGTTCGGGATTGATAAAAGAATCCGAAAAAATAGACGCCATACTTAATAGAGTTCACTCGGAATCTGATATTATTGTTTCTATGAAAATGAGATTGGGCTATGATACTACAGATGAAATTTTGGATGTATTACCAATTCTTGACAAGTATCCAATTAAAAATATTGCCATTCATGCTCGCATTGGAAAACAACTTTATAAAGGCGGCGTTCATCTTGATGCTTTTCAAAAATGTATTGACACTACCAAACACAAATTATATTACAATGGCGATATTACTTCGGTAGCAAAGTTTAGAGAAATGCAAGAATTATTCCCTACAATTGATCATTGGATGATTGGAAGAGGATTGATTTCTGATCCTTTTTTGCCAAGTATGATTAAAGAAAATACTTTAGAATATCCTAAAAACAAAATGGAATTATTCAGTGATTTTCATGAAACACTTTATCAAGGCTATAGCGAATCATTATCTGGTGCAACTCATATTTTATTGAAAATGCACCATTTGTGGGAATACTTTTCTACCACTTTTGATAATCCTCATAAAGTTGAAAAAAATATTAGGAAAGCAAAAAGCATTCGAAATTATGAAGAAACCGTAAAAGCTGTTTTTAAAAATGGTTGATTGTTTTTAGCAGCGAATCTGCCTGTCGGCAGAAAGGTTACAATAATTATCAAAAATTCATTCTTATCGATTTCAAATATTTTTAATTATTGAAATTTGTATAAAACAAAAAAACTTAGTGTTTGTGGTTTAGCATTTTACTTACATTTTCATAAAGCTTTGGAAATTCTTGTCTGAATAAATGAGGTGATTCAAAATAATGTTCGATAATAACAGCTAAAAATTCAAAATGATTAGTGTAAGCGTATATTCTGAAATAATCTGAATTTACTAATCTTTCTCTATTGTCTGGATACTCAATTTCTCTTCGAATTCTATCATACATTCTTGAAAAAATTATGGCACTTGTGTCTTGACTGTTCATACCATGAAGATGAAGTACGTGAGCAAATTCGTGAATTCCAAGATTTAAATTATCATTTTTAATTTCGTAACCTGTTTTGAAATCTTCCCATGAAAAAACAATAGCCTTCATTCGTGGATTAAATTCTCCTTTGTGATAAGTATCGTTAGTTTCTGAGTAATAAACCGATGGATAAACGATTACTTTATCAATATTGGTGTATAAGTAATTTCTCAAACCGAAGGTTAACATTACAGACGTCGAGGCAATTAAAACCTGAACTTCATCAGTTATAATAAAATTTTCTTTACCTATGAATTCATATCGTTCAATAAAAGTTGCAACGCGGTGTTCGAAGTATTTTTTCTTTTTATCTGAGAGTGAATTGTAATAATCAAATTGCTTGTTTAAAACATAGGATTGATTAGCATCCAATGTTTTTACAGTTGGATAAAAATGAATGTAAAATGGTTTATTGAAAAGCACACCATATTTTTCCTCGATTACTGAGTAAACAACAAAGAAAAAAAATGCTGCTACTCCAGCAAAAAGAAGGTATAAGATAATAATAAAATGATTCATAAATTTTTGTGACCGCGAAGGGATTCGAACCCCCAACCCTCAGAGCCGAAATCTGATATTCTATCCAGTTGAACTACGCAGCCAATTTAGTGAAAAGTGAAAAGTGAATAGCTAATTACAAATCACTTTTTACTAATTACTTATAAATTAAACTAATAATTTTTTAACTATAGCTGAAATCGTTTTTCCTTCTGCTTGTCCGCCGATTTGAGCTGAGGCTAATCCCATTACTTTTCCCATTGATGCTATTCCTGATGCTCCAGTTTCTGCAATGATTTTAGAAACAATTGCTTCTACTTCAACTTCTGAAAGTTGTGCTGGAAGGAATTGTTCGATTACAGCGATTTGTGCTAATTCTGGTTCAGCTAAATCAGGACGGTTTTGTGTTTTATAAATTTCGGCACTATCTTTTCTCATTTTTACAAGTTTCTGTAAAATTTTGATTTCGTCAGCTTCAGAAATTTCTTCTTTTGAACCTGTAGCTGTTTGTGCTAACAATAATTCTGATTTGATAGCTCTTAATGCTTCCAATGCCACTGTATCTTTAGAACGCATGGCATCTTTCATTACGTCCATTATTTTTGATTGTAAACTCATTTTATATTAGATTTTTGATATTAGATTTTAGATTTTATTCAAATGGATTGCTTATTAGCCCTGATAGTAGTAAGTATCCTTTTTTGTTGCCTTCGAGTGCCTCAGGCAACAAAAAAACTTCTGGCAATAAAAAAGATACTTCGTATAGCAGGAAAATGGATTACAAAAATGCGCAAACCATTCGCTCCAAAAAGCCACACAAAGGTAAAAAAAATAACCCGAAATTTCAATTGAACTTTCGGGCTACCCATTTTTAATTAACTTATGATTAATCTACATTATCGTGAAGGAATGAATTGTTAGAACGTAACTGAATATCGTCGTTACTATCTGTTCCTAATGACATTCTTGAATTGTTGTTTAGGTTTTGATTTTCTGTTAAATCTACTCCTAATCTTTTGTATGCTGGTTCTCTTTCAAGTTCGTCAACTCTCGATGGATTGTTGTGAAACTTGTAATTGAATTCTTTTAATTTACGTCTTCTTTCGTCTGCACGTAGTTTTAAAGTTTCTTCTATAGTCAATTCCATTGGAGAAATATCATCTGAATGTGTAGCGTAAGTTGGTTTTGCTGGCTCAGCTACTTTCATTGTGAAATTTAATGACTCTTCGATTGGCTCTTCCAACTTAGCAGCTGGTTTAGAACTCAACAAATCGTTTTCAATTTCCATATATTCTTCGAGAGAATATTTGATAACTCCGTTTTGATTTACTTCAGTTACTGGAACAAATTCTACGTGTTCGTTAACTTTAATATCTTTAGTTTCGGCAGATAAATCGAATATTATTCTATCATCTTCAATTGTATTTTCAACTGGTTTAGCAATTGGTAAGTCAAAAGAGAATGTAATTTGCTCTTCTTCTCTTGCTACAACTTGTGGCTCAACAACTTTAATCTCGTTTACCGCTGGAGTTGTAAAAGTAAAATCGATATCTTTTATAGGAGAAACGATTTCGAAAGTTACATCTAAATTACGGATGAAGTCGTTCATCGCAATTAGTTCGTTTTCGTTAACTTTTGCTACAACTGGTTCTGGTTTTACTTCATCTTCGATTAATTCGAAAACAATTTTTTCTTCTTTAACTTCGGGAGTTACTTCAATTGGAGTCTCTACCTTCGGTTGAAAAAAATCAACTGGCTTTTGAGTTAAGTCATGAACTAACTTTTGCTCATCTTCTAGTGAATGTATTATTTTTTTAACTTCTGTATTTACAATTTCGTTTTGTTGTTCTACGTTGAAACCAGTAGCAATAATTGTAACTGCAATAGCATCACCATGAGCTTCATCTTCACCAACTCCCATAATAATATTGGCGTTGTGACCTGCTTCAGCTTGAATGTGGTCGTTGATTTCTCCGATTTCGTCAATAGTAATTTCATTAGTACCTGAAACGATAAGCAACAATACGTTTTTAGCACCTGAAATTTTATTATCATTCAATAATGGAGAATCTAAAGCAGAAATAATAGCGTCTTTAGCTCTATTTTCACCACTTGCGATGGCAGAACCCATAATAGCTGTTCCACTATTTGCCAATACCGTTTTAGCATCTTTTAAATCGATATTTTGTGTATAGTGATGTGTAATTACTTCAGCAATTCCGCGTGATGCAGTTGCTAAAACTTCGTCAGCTTTAGAGAAACCAGCTTTAAATCCAAGATTTCCGTAAACTTCTCTTAATTTATTATTATTGATAACAATTAATGAATCTACTTGTTTTCTTAATCTTTCAACACCAGCTAATGCTTGGTCTTGACGCACTTTTCCTTCAAATTGAAAAGGAATTGTAACAATACCAACCGTTAGTATGTCTCTTTCTTTAGCCAATTGAGCGATTACTGGAGCTGCACCAGTTCCTGTTCCTCCACCCATTCCTGCGGTGATGAAAACCATCTTGGTGTTACTATCCAACATTTTTTCAATATCATCAACACTCTCAATTGCTGATTGTTGTCCAACATCTGGATTTGCTCCTGCTCCTAAACCTTCTGTTAAGTTTACACCCAACTGAATTTTATTTGGCACAGGACTGTTTTGTAATGCCTGAGAATCAGTATTACAAACGATGAAATCTACACCTTTGATTCCTTGTTTGAACATGTGGTTGATTGCGTTGCTTCCACCGCCACCAACTCCGATAACTTTAATAACATTTGATTGATTTTTAGGTAAATCAAATGAGATGCTTCCAAATTCTGAGTTGCTTATCATACTATTTTGGTTTTGTTTGATTTTATTCTGTATTCTAGTTTTGTTTTTCTGTTTAAATCTAATATCTGATATTTTAAATCTAAAATTAAATTACTCTGCGTTGTCTAAGAAATCTTTGAATTTCTCAACATACTTATCAAAAAATGATTTTCTGATTTTTCCTTCTGTTGTTTCCACTTCTTTTTCAACTTTATTTTCAATTTGCTCTTCATGTTGTTGCGTTACTTCTTGCACTTCTTCAACAACTGGTCTAGCAATTGGTCTTGGTTGCGGAATAGCTTGGCTTACTTCTAATTTGTAAGCGCTTTGCGTATTGTTAGCTACACTATTCATTACTAATCCAACTGCTGTTGCAAATAATGGACTTGAAATATCTTCACTAGAATTTCCTGCCAAATGTTCGTTTGGATAACCAATTCTAGTGTCCATTCCCGTGATGTATTCCACTAATTGTTTGATGTGTTGCAATTGAGCTCCACCACCTGTAAGAACTATTCCAGCAATCAATTTCTTTCTTGGATCTTCGTGTCCGTAAACTTTGATTTCTGTAAAAACTTGCTCAATAATTTCAACAACACGTGCGTGAATGATTTTAGATAAGTTTTTCAAAGAAATTTCTTTTGGTTCTCTACCACGCAATCCTGGAATTGAAACAATTTCGTTGTCTTTATTTTCTCCTGGCCAAGCCGAACCGAATTTTACTTTTAATAATTCTGCTTGTTTTTCGATAATTGAGCAACCTTCTTTAATATCTTCTGTAATCACATTTCCTCCGAAAGGAATTACAGCAGTGTGACGAATTATTCCGTCTTTAAAAATAGCTAAATCTGTTGTTCCTCCACCAATATCGATTAAAGCAACACCTGCTTCTTTTTCTTCTTGACTTAAAACGGCATCAGCTGAAGCTAAAGGTTCCAATGTTAATCCTGACAATTCAATTCCGGAACTTTGGATACATCTTCCTACATTTCTGATAGAAGCTGCTTGTCCAACAACAACGTGAAAACTTGCTTCCAATCGTCCACCATACATACCAATTGGTTCTTTGATTTCAGATTGTCCGTCGATTTTAAATTCTTGTGGTAACACGTGAATAATTTCTTCACCTGGCAACATGGCTAATTTGTTAACTTGATCAATTAGCAATTGAATATCTTTACCACTAATTACTTCTTCTGGATTACTTCTACTGATATAATCCGTGTGTTGAATACTACGAATGTGTTGTCCGGCAATACCAACAACACAATCATTAATTTTGTATCCTGAGTTTTCTTCCGCTTCTAAAACTGCTTGTTGGATGGATTGAATGGTTTGTGTAATATTATTTACAACACCACGAGCCACACCTAAACTTTTGGCTTTTCCAAGACCTAAAATTTCAAGTTTGCCGTATTCATTTTTCTTACCAATCATCGCTACGATTTTCGTAGTTCCGATATCTAAACCAACTGCAATGTTTTCTCTGTTCTCCATATTGTCAACTAATTTGCTCGATACAATATTTATTCTATCTACTTACTTGATTTTCTACTAAAAGTTATTTTGTACAAACAACTTGATGTGTAAATCTCAAATTTATTTTCTTGTAACTATTTAGCATCGTATCTGAAACTGCTTTCTGAAAAAATGCTTTATAATTTTTAAATTTCTTTTCTTCATTCATCATTTTGCCAAACTCGATTTTAAAATCATAGTTCCTGTTGGTCATCATTAAGCTCGCATCAGGCAAAACTTGCACACCAATGATATTTTTTTTCAAAAATTCATCGTTGTAAATCATCTTCAAAACTTCGGATAATTTCTTCTTGTTTTTGTTGTCAATAATTCCCGAAATTAGCGGTACTCTAGCTGTACTTATATCAGAAAGTGGCATTCTATTTCCTTCATAATCAATATAGAACGAACCTTCCTCACTAAACACTCTTGCTATGGGTGTTTTTTGTTTCACCACCGCCTTTAAAACACCATCAACACTTACAAAAACTTCTGATTTTTCAACCATAGGATGTTTATTGATAGAATTTTCCAATTTGTTCAAATTTAAGTCCGATTTTTCAATGGTTTTTACATCTGAACTATTTTCTATTAACAATTTATTAACCGATTCTTGTTTAAGAAAATTGTTGTTATCTCCAACAAAAATCACTTCTGATTTCTTTAATTTACGATGTGAATTTCTATTTGACGTAAACGAATACAGAAAAACTACCAATGCAAACATTAGTATTAATCGGATATTGTTCCATTTTAGAAATTTCATAATTGTTTTATTTTTTAATATTTCGTTTTTTTTATTTTTTTCATCGGACTAAAGTCCGAAGCTATTCAGCTAAAGCTTTTCTTATTGATGGTACTAATTCACCAATATCGCCTGCTCCAATTGTTACAATTATCTTTGCATCACTTTCCAAAATTGCGCCAATTAATGCCTCTTTTGAAACTAATTTTTTATTATCATTTGTCATTTTATACATTAACCAAGAAGTTGTTATTCCTTCCATTGGTAATTCTCTTGCTGGATAAATATCTAACAAAAGAACTTCGTCAAATTGCGATAAACTTTTAGCAAAATCATATGCGAAATCTTTTGTTCTACTATACAAGTGTGGCTGAAAAATTGCCAAAACTTTTTGATTTGGATATAATTCTCTCACTGCTTGATGCACCGCATTAATTTCTGTTGGATGATGTGCATAATCATCTATATAAACACGATTTTCTGATTTTATTTGATACGAAAATCTTCTTTGTACACCTTTAAATGTAGCTAAAGCATTAGCAATAGACACGGTTGGGGTTCCATAAGTTTTGGCCATTGCTAAAGCCATTAGCGCATTCATTAAATTATGATGTCCTGGTAAACCAAAAGCAATATCTGTAATTATTTCTGTTGGTGTTTGAACGTCAAAAACATAAGCACTATTTTCTATACGAATATTGAACGCTTTAAACGTTGCATCTTCATTTATTGCTATGGTCAAACCTTCTAAATCCAATCCTTTTGGGATAAATATTTTGGTTTTATCGGAAACTTTATTGGCAAATTCTCTAAAAGATTCTTCGATGGCAGAAGCATCGCCATAAATATCTAAATGATCCGCATCCATTGAGGTTACACAAGCAATATTTGGATGCAAATGCAAGAACGATCGGTCAAACTCATCGGCTTCAACTACGGTTATTGTTTTTCCGCTACCGATTAAATTAGAATGATAATTTTCTACAATTCCACCAAGGAATGCTGTAACATCTGCTCCACTTTCATACATAATATGACCTAGAATACTTGATGTAGTTGTTTTTCCGTGTGTTCCTGCTACTGCAAAACAGAACGTATCTTTTGTAATCAGACCGAGAACTTCAGCTCTTTTTTTAATTACATAATCTCTTTCTACAAAATAATTCCATTCTGAATGAGAAACTGGAACGGCTGGCGTAACAATTACTAAAGTATTTTCTACATAATAATCGGAAGGAATTGCTGCAATTGAATCTTCAAAATGAATGTTCATTCCGTTGGCAATCAATTCGTCGGTTAACATCGTTGGTGTTTTATCATAACCCGAAACATTTTTCCCAATGTTCTGGAAATAGCGAGCCAAAGCACTCATTCCGATGCCTCCAATTCCGATGAAATAGACGTTATGTATTTGATTTAGATTCATTTTTCTTTTTTTT
>CANGUP010000008.1 GCA_947457105.1 Flavobacteriaceae bacterium | reverse complement strand
AGCGACACAAAAAGTACTTTGAGCGTTACTTTTATAAATAGTATAGTAATATTTTTGTTGAACTTTTAGGTAAAGTACAAATATGGAAAATTTTAACATGTCGAAACACGCCACTTTTTATGCATTAGGACTTAGCTACAAAAAAGCCGATGCAGCAATAAGAGGAAAATTCAGTTTAGATGCTCAAGCCAAAGCAACTTTACTTATACAAGCCGAAGCCGAAGGAATAGATTCTTTAATCGTTACTTCTACTTGCAATCGAACTGAAATTTATGGTTTTGCACAACATCCATATCAATTAATCAAACTTTTATGTGCTAATAGTCAAGGTTCTGTAGAAGAATTTCAAGAAGTTGCTTATATTTATAAAAATCAAGAAGCTATTAATCACATGTTTCGCGTTGGAACAGGTTTAGACAGTCAAATTCTTGGGGATTTTGAAATTATTAGTCAAATTAAAACCGCTTTTAATGAAAGTAAATCAAACGGAATGATTAATTCATTTCTAGAAAGATTGGTTAATTCGGTTATTCAAGCGAGTAAAAAAATTAAAACACAAACTGAAATTTCTTCGGGTGCAACATCAGTTTCTTTTGCGTCAGTACAATATATTTTCAAAAATGTTGATGATATTTCTAATAAAAATATCTTACTTTTTGGAACGGGTAAAATCGGAAGAAATACATGTGAAAATCTTGTAAAACATACCAAACACGAGCAAATTACTTTAATCAATCGAACCAAAGATACAGCAGAAAAACTAGCTCAAAAGTTAAATGTTATTGTTAAAGATTACGCCGATTTACAATTGGAATTACAAAAAGCAGATGTAGTTGTAGTGGCAACAGGCGCTCAAAATCCCACAGTTGACAAAGCAATATTAAATCTTAAAAAACCGTTGTTGATTTTAGATTTATCTATTCCGAAGAATGTAAACGAAAATGTAAAAGATATTGAAGGCGTTACTTTAATTCACATGGATCATTTGTCACAAATGACAGATGAAACTTTAGAAAACAGAAAACTACATATTCCTCAAGCCGAAGCAATAATAGAGGAAATCAAAGAAGAATTTATAGCTTGGACCAAAAACAGAAAGTTTGCGCCGACTATTCATGCTCTAAAAGAAAAATTAAATTCTATCAAAGACGGCGAGCTGAATTTTCAACGTAAAAAATTATCTAATTTTGACGAAGAACAAGCTGAATTAATTAGTAATAGAATCATTCAAAAAATCACGAATCATTTTGTAAACCATTTAAAAGACGGTGAATCAATGGAAGAAGGGATTGAATGGATTGAAAAAGTTTTTCAACTAGAACAAGAGAAATCATTTTTTAATTAAAATCATTTTAAAAAATACTTTGAGACTTTGTGTCTTTGTGTCAAATGGAAAAAACAATACGTATAGGAACTCGTGATAGCGAATTAGCACTTTGGCAAGCACACACGGTTCAAAAACAATTAAACGATTTAGGTTACAAAACCGAAATTGTTGCTGTAAAATCACAAGGCGATATTATCCTCGACAAACCGCTTTACGAACTAGGAATCACCGGAATTTTCACAAAAACATTAGACATTGCAATGATTAACGGTCAAGTCGATATTGCCGTGCATTCTATGAAAGACGTTCCAACTGCTTTACCAATTGGAATCGTTCAAGCAGCAGTTTTGGAAAGAGCCAACATTTTAGACATTTTAGTTCATAAAGGAAACCTAGATTTTTTAGAATCTAATGGAACAATCGCCACAGGAAGTTTGCGTCGTCAAGCACAATGGTGGAATAAATATCCAAATCACAAAGTGGTTGATTTACGAGGAAATGTGAATACCAGAATGCAAAAACTCAATGAAAATTATTGGAGTGGAGCCGTTTTTGCAGCAGCAGGTTTAGAAAGAATCAATTTAAAACCAGATAATTACATCAATTTAGATTGGATGATTCCAGCGCCAGCTCAAGGAGCGATGGTTGTAGTTGCAATGGCTGAAGATGAATTTACTTTAGACGCGCTTTCACAACTAAATCACATCGAAACTGAAATTTGCACTTATATAGAAAGACAATTTCTAAAAACATTAGAAGGTGGATGTACAGCACCAATCGGAGCAATTGCAACCTATAATGAGAAAGAAGACACCATAGATTTCAAAGGAGTTTTATTATCTATCGATGGAAAGCAAAAACTACAAATAGAAAAAGCAGTGGACATTTCTGAATGGAAAAAATTAGGTTTCAATGCAGCACAAGAAATTTTAAACAATGGTGGAACAGAATTAATGGCGGAAATTAAAAAGACATTAAAAAAGTAAATTCCTCTAATTTCTTAAATCTGTGTTCCAAAAAACAATGACAAAACAAATCAACATACTATCTACCAAAAAGCTTTTACCAAATCAAAAGCAAGTTTTATTAGACGCCAATTTTGCCTTAATTGATGAAGATTTCATTGAAACAAAAATCAAGAATTTCGACCTTTCAAAAGTAAATGACAATCTAATTTTTACAAGCCAAAATGCCGTTCAAAGTGTTTTACAACATCAAAAATGTGATGAATTGAAAAACAAAAATGTTTTTTCTGTTGGAATGAAAACCAAAGATTTATTAACAGAAAACGGATTTAATGTAATTGCTTACACAGGTTATGCTGCTGATTTAGCAGAAATCATCTCGTTAATTTATGGAAAAGAAAGTTACACCTTTTTCAGCGGAAATTTAAGTAGAGATGTATTACCAAACACCTTAAAAGAAAACGGAATAGCATTTAACGAAATTGAAGTTTATGAAACCAACATCACTTCAAAAAAAATCAAAGAAAAGACAGATGGTATACTATTTTTCAGTCCATCAGCAGTTGAAAGTTATTTCAGATTGAATACGATAAAAGAAGAAATGTGCTTTTGCATAGGAGAAACCACAGCAGAAGCATTAGAAAACAAGAAAATTAAAAACATCATAATTGCAGACAAACCAACGGTAGAAAATGTGATTAATGAAGTTATTGAATATTATAAAAATTAGTTTAAGTTTCAAAGGCAACAACTTTTAAACTTTTAAACTCATAAACTTTTAAACTAATGATTAAAAACGACCTATTTTTAAGAGCTTTAAACAACGAAACCTTAGAACGTCCACCAGTTTGGATGATGCGTCAAGCAGGAAGATATTTACCAGAATTCAGAGCTTTGCGTGACAAATATGATTTTTTCACACGTTGCGAAACTCCAGAATTAGCAGCAGAAATTACAGTTCAACCAATTAGAATTGTAAAGCCAGATGCAGCGATTTTATTTTCTGATATTTTGGTTGTGCCACGCGCAATGGGAATTCACGTTGAATTGAAAGACAATTTGGGACCAATAATTCCAAATCCAATTCGAACAATGGAACAAGTGAATCAAGTTATTGTACCAGATGTAAATGAAACATTGGGTTATGTTTTTGATGCTATCAAATTAACTAAAGAAATGTTGAACGATGAAGTTCCACTTATCGGTTTTGCAGGTTCACCTTGGACCATTTTTTGCTATTGCGTAGAAGGAAAAGGCTCAAAAAGCTTTGATACAGCTAAAGGATTTTGTTTTTCAAATCCAGTTGCAGCTCATACATTATTGCAAAAAATCACCGACACAACGATTTTATATTTAAAAGAAAAAGTAAAATCAGGAGTAAACGCAGTTCAAATTTTCGATTCTTGGGGCGGAATGTTATCACCAGTAGATTATCAAGAATTCTCTTGGAAATATATCAATCAAATCGTGGAAGCTTTAGCTGAAGACACTAAAGTTATTGTTTTCGGAAAAGGATGTTGGTTTGCATTGAACGATATGGCTAAAAGTAAAGCATCAGCACTTGGTGTAGATTGGACTTGCTCGGCAAGAAACGCACGTTATTTAACAGGCGGAAAAATCACATTACAAGGAAATTTTGATCCTTCAAGATTATTGTCTCCAATTCCAACCATCAAGAAAATGGTACACGAAATGATAGACGAATTCGGAAAAGACAATTACATCGTAAACCTTGGTCACGGAATTTTGCCAAATATTCCTGTAGATCACGCGAAAGCTTTTATTGAAGCGGTTAAGGAGTATAAAAAATAGTTGCCAGCAGATAGTTTTGAGTAATTCTATCGTGTTCCCAGAAAATTATAACTTTAATTTGAAATAAAATTATAACCCAATAAGATTGTATTGTTTAAAACACTTAAAAAGAAATGAAAGCAGCTATTTTAAACAAAAATGATTTAAACATAGACATTAAAAAACAAGTTTCTGAATTATTTCGTCAATTAAGTCCAAACAAAATTCAGTTGGATCTTGAAGAAATATTGAATGAAAAAAACCAAATTACAGTTGCATATTGTGAGGATAATAATAAAATAATTGGAATTGCATTAATGTGTACATACAAAGTTATTTCTGGAAACAAGGGTTGGATTGAAGATGTAGTTGTAGACTCAGCTTCTCGTGGAAAAGGAATAGGAAGAAAATTGATAAACTTATTAGTTGAAGTAGGTGAAGAAAAAGAACTTTCTGAAATACTTCTTTTTACTGAAGACCATAGATTAGCTGCAATAAATTTATATTCAAGCGTTGGGTTTAAACTTAAAGACAGTAAGATATATTGTAAGAAAAAAATAACAAGAACTACGCACAACTGTCGTGAAGTGTCAGAACACTATTAGCTTTAAGCTTAAAAAAATGAAAAATAAATTCTACCAGTACATCCAAAACCTTCAAAACCAAATCACTTCCAAATTAGAAGAAGTGGATGGTGTTGCCAAATTCCGTGAAGATATTTGGGAACGACCAGAAGGAGGCGGCGGACAAACACGAGTTATTGAAAACGGAAAAGTTTTTGAAAAAGGTGGCGTAAATATTTCGGCAGTTCACGGAAAATTACCTGATTCTATGCAGAAATTATTCAACGTTGGAGAAGCCGATTTCTTTGCTTGCGGATTGAGTTTAGTAATTCATCCAAAAAGTCCTATGGTTCCAACGGTTCATGCCAATTGGAGATATTTTGAAATGTACGATACTTCGACAGAGCTCAGCACAGGCTCACGGAAAGTAATCAATAGTTGGTTTGGTGGCGGACAAGATTTAACTCCTTATTATTTATTTGAAGAAGACGGAAAACACTTTCATCAAACTTGCAAAACTGCTTGCGACAAACATAATCCAGAATTTTATCCAAAATATAAAAAACAATGCGATGCTTATTTTTGGAATGCTCACAGAAATGAAGCTCGTGGACTTGGCGGATTATTCTTCGATTACTGCAAAGAAACCGAGGAAATGAAAATGGAAGATTGGTACAATTTTGTAACCGAAGTCGGAAACAGTTTTCTAGAAGCTTACGTTCCAATTGTAGAAAAAAGAAAAGACTTAACTTATAAAGAAGCACAACGAACTTGGCAAGAAATCCGTCGTGGTCGTTATGTAGAATTCAATTTAGTACACGACAAAGGAACGTTATTTGGATTAAAAACCAATGGTAGAATTGAATCCATTTTGATGTCATTACCACCACACGTGCAATGGCATTATGACCATCATCCTGAAGTTGGAAGCGAAGAAGAAAAATTAATTAAAGTATTAGAATCACCAATTGATTGGGTTTAAGCGAAAAGTGAAATAACTTTAAACCTTAAACTTTTAAACAATTTAAACAAAATAGTATGTTCCCATTACAAAGAGGCAGAAGATTACGCGTTAACGAATCGATTAGAAGTTTAGTTCGCGAAACCACATTAAGTCCAAGCGATTTTATGTTTCCTATGTTCATTGCAGAAGGCGAAAACGTAAAAGTTGAAATTCCTTCAATGGTTGGTATTTACCGTCGTTCAATCGATTTGACTGTTGAAGAAGTAAAAGAACTTTTTGCATTAGGAATTCGCGCTGTAAACATCTATGTGAAAGTTGACGAATCACTAAAAGACAACACCGGAAAAGAAGCTTGGAATCCTGACGGATTGATGCAAAGAGCCATCAAATCTATTAAATCGGCTTGTCCAGAAATGATTGTTATGCCAGATGTTGCCTTAGATCCATACTCCATTTACGGTCACGACGGAATTATAGAAAATGGTGATGTTGCAAACGATGCAACCAATGATGCTTTAGTAAAAATGGCGGTTTCTCATGCAAAAGCAGGAGCCGATTTCGTTGCGCCAAGCGATATGATGGACGGTCGCGTTTTACGTTTAAGACAAGGATTAGACGCTGCAGGATTTTCAAATGTTGGAATTATGAGTTATTCTGCTAAATATGCATCTGCATTTTACGGACCTTTTCGTGATGCTTTAGATTCTGCGCCAAAAGGCACTACTTTGGATGCTGAGCCTGTCGAAGTACCAAAAGACAAAAAAACCTACCAAATGGATTACGCGAACCGCATCGAAGCCATCAAAGAAGCACTAATGGATGTTGAAGAAGGCGCCGATATGGTTATGGTAAAACCAGGAATTGCCTATCTTGATATCGTTCGCGAAGTCAAAAATGCAGTGAACGTTCCAGTTACCGTTTTTCACGTTTCGGGCGAATATGCCATGATTAAAGCCGCTTCTGAAAGAGGTTGGTTAGACCACGACAAAATTATGATGGAACAATTAATGTGCATAAAACGTGCCGGAGCAAGTTTAATTTCAACTTATTTTGCCAAAGAAGCAGCGATTATTTTGAATAGATAGGGAGCGAATGGCTCGGGATTTATCAGCAAACCTTATTCCTGCTGCCTTTCCTTCTCGTCCCAAAATACGAGATTCCCTTGCATCAGGGCTAAATAGTATTTGTATTGAATTTTTATTCTCTGATAAAATCATATTTAATTTAAATAATCAGATGTACCTTTAATCATATTAAATAAAAAGAAAATGAAAACAATTTTAAAACCACTAACTTTATTACTAGCACTATTCCTAGTGAGTTGTGGCGGAGATAATAAAGCAGACAAATTCGGAAATCCAGTTTCAGACGAAAAAGAAAATGTAGAAGCTGCCAAACCTGAAGTATCAAAATTTCCATTAGCCGAAAAAGGGAAGGATATTTTTGAAGGAAAAGGTACATGCGCAACTTGCCACAAACACGATATTAAACTAGTTGGACCAAGCATAATCGATATTGTAAAAATCTACAAAGAGAAAAATGCAAATATGGTTTCATTTCTAAAAGGTAAAGGCGAACCAATTGTCGATCCATCGCAATACGAAGTCATGAAAGCCAATTTTGCTTTAACAAAAACGTTTTCCGAAGAAGAATTACAATCTTTAGAACAATACATGTACAGTCAAGTAAAATAAAAATTTGGATTTATTTTAAAAAATTAGTAGCTTTACTAAATATCAATTAATCTATGAAACCTTATTTTGCTTTCATTTTATTCATGTTTTCTTTCTATGGTTTAAGCCAATATAAACCTATATCTTTTAGTGCTAGGTTTAATATTATACCTTCAACATTATTTGACAATCATAGTAATGACAAAATAAAAGTAATTAGTATTGAAATGTTAGGTAAGATGGCTCAAAAAGACATCTTAGACATCAATAATATTAATATTTCTCCAAAACAATACAGTTGGTATTCAGATATTCGTAGGATAGAGAGCCACAAAATTATGGCTTTAAACATCAGGCAACAAGATTTTTGTGGTCGTGATTTCCTTATAGATAGTCACTCAGAGGCGATTCAAAATCTTAATTTAAAAAGTATTTCATATCCTTAAAATGAAAACTGCTTTCATAAATTCGCCACTTGGAATCACTAAAATTCGAGGTGACAAAAATGGAGTCTCTATAATTTCTGTTTTATCAAAAGGTGAACTTTCCACAAAATTCCAAACGAACTCCAAGAAGCAGTTTTACAACTTCAAGAATATTTTGTAGGAAAACGTCAAGATTTTAATTTCAAATTAAATCCAAAAGGAACCGATTTTCAACAAAAAGTATGGCAAGAGTTACTCAATATTCCTTTTGGAAAAACCATATCTTATCTCGATATATCTAAAAAATTAGTCGATGTCAAAGCTATTCGAGCAGTAGCATCAATTGATGGTAAAAACCCACTTTGGATTTGTAGTTACATGCCACAGAGTTACTGGAACAGATGGTTCATTAACAGGTTATGTAGGAGGTTTATGGCGCAAAAAATGGCTTCTTGAACACGAAACACATAGCTATCAACAAAGTTTATTTTTAACTTATTCGAGGAGTTTTTTTATTTTAATTTGGAAATTTAAAGTCATTTTAATTATATTCGCAACCTAATTACGTGTTAATCAGGGTAATTTAATAAATATAAACGCCATATAAATTCTTATTATGATTGAAAAAATCCGCTTAGACAACATTTTGTTTCTTGACATAGAAACTGTTCCATTAGAAGAAAATTTCAACTCGCTTGACGATGAAATGAAACAACTGTGGGAACAAAAAACACAATACCAACGCAAAGACGAATTCACTGCCGAAGAATTTTATGACAGAGCAGGAATTTGGGCCGAATTCGGAAAAATAGTCTGTATTTCTGTTGGTTATTTTACAACCAAAGGCGATATTCGAAACTTTAGAGTAACTTCCTTTTTTGGAGAAGAGAAAAAGATTTTATTAGATTTCAATAATCTACTAAATAATCATTTCGATGGTTCTCAAAATATTCTATGTGGCCATAATGCCAAAGAATTTGATTTTCCATTTATTGCACGTCGAATGATTATCAACAATGTTTCCATTCCAAATAAGCTTAATTTATTTGGGAAAAAACCATGGGAAATTCAACATTTGGATACTTTAGAGTTATGGAAATTTGGTGATTACAAGCATTTTACATCTTTAAAATTACTAACCAAAATCCTCGGAATTCCTTCCCCAAAAGGAGACATCGACGGAAGTCAAGTGGGTCATGTTTATTATTTCGAGAAAGACATCGATAGAATTGTGACTTATTGTGAAAAGGATGTTATTGCTGTAGCACAAGTTTTCCTTCGTTTCAGAAAAGAAGATTTATTGGTTGAAGAGGAGATAATTCATATATAATTAAATATCTAATAAATGAAAATGCCCCAAAAAGTTAGACACTAATTGGGGCATTTTTATGGAAAAAAAGTTAAGTATGATTACTTTTTAATTGTAATCTTTTTAGTTGTAACACCATTTTCGTTTTCAATAGTAACTAGATACAATCCATCTTGTAACGATGAAGTAGTAATTGTTGTTGAAATTGAATTTGATTGTACTGATTGAATTTGTCTTCCTTGTAAATCTATAACTGAAATTTTTGTTTCAAGATTATTTTCAGGAATATAAACAATAAAATCTTCTTTTGCTGGATTTGGATAAATAGCTACATTTTGTAGAGAGTTTTCATTAATACCCAGAGATGGAGTTAATCTACAAAATTGAATACTAAATGAATTTATAGTTCCACCATCTCCATTCCAAGGATCATTTACTCTAAGTGTCCATACTCCATCTGCTGGTAATGAATTTAAATCACTTAAACTATCAACAGGTGCAATTAATCCAGAAATAGATGGTATTCCAGAGCATTGAGGTGCAAATCCATCATCATTAAATTGACAATCTATATTGTCATTATCGCCACATGCCTCTTGAGTAAGTCTAATTACTGGGCTTCCAATTGAACTTGGACCTTCAAGAGTAATAGTCATATCTTGAACATATGTATGAGTAATGTTTAAATTAACTTTTAAATTAGCAATTGTGTTTCCACCAGTAATAGTAACCGGAACACTTGCAGAAGAATTTGCAACTGAAGCAATAGTTGCATTAGAGTAATCAGTTGCTTGAAATAACTGGTCACAAGTAATAACTCCTGTAGTGAAAGAATATACAGTTGAGTTTGATGAAGTTCCAGCTCCACATCTGTTAGAAGGTGTAACTCTCCAGTAATATGTAGTTTCTTGAGCTAAATTACTAACAAAAAACTGAGTGCTTGTTGTTAACAAACTTGCGGTAATAGTTGAAAAATTTGAGGATGTTGAAACTTGAACAGAGTAATTTTCAGCATTTGGCATAGCTGCCCATTTTAAATTTATAGAGGTTGAAGTTCCGTTTGAAGAGTTTGCAGGAGAATTTAAAGTTACATTTTGAAATGATGAACTGTAAATTTTTAAAATTTTTGTTCTTGTTTCAGTTTCAGTTCCACGAGTTCCTGTTATTCCTATTGAATATTCACCAGGAATAATATTTTGCAAACCGGTTATTGACATTGTTACAGTTCCATTTGCGCTTAATGAACTTGGAGAAAAACTTGCGTTTGCACCAGCGGGTAATCCTGCTGCTGAGAAAGTAGTAGTTCCTGAACCAGTTTGAGTATAATTAAAGGTATAATTTGCATTTTGATTAGCGCATAGTTCTAGATCTGAACTTGTTGAATTTAAAGCAAAAGTTGAATTTATTCCTGTAATTACTAACGAATATTTTTGTGAATTATTAACTAAAACTCCTTTGTGAGTTACTCTAATTGTATAATTTCCTGCTGGAGGCGAATCGATTTTTACTTGCTCTATATTATCTACATTATTATCACCAGTTCGTTCTGCAATTAATGAAGATTGAGATAATCTCCATGGGAAATATGTAGTCCCGTCTTTGGTAATTCTAATATCTAAATCATTTATTAAAGCTCTTATATTTTCATTAGCAACTCCGTTCATATTCATATTTCCTGGCAAATCAGTCCAAGAGATAGAAGCTATCAATGGTGTTGAACCATTTGAATTAACCTGCATTGTAAAAACTCCCTCATTTCCTAATGTTTGCTCAGAAACCCATGAGCTTAAACCATTGTTGGTAAGTGTCTCTGCTGCTTTTTTCATGTTTAATAAACCCCAACCATAGATAGGGTCAGGACCTTCATCTCCTGCATCATCAGCAGTATGACAAGCAATTCCTTTTAGAGTTGCTGAACGCATGAAGCTGTTGTATAAATTATTATGATGTTGTTGTAATAATATAAGCGAACCAGCAACATTTGGAGAAGACATTGATGTACCAGACAATGCTACAGTAGCTGAATTACCAGAGCTATTTGCAGAAGTTACATTGGTACCATTACCAGTAATATCTGGTTTTATTCTAAAATCATCGGTTGGGCCTTGACTACTACTAGAATTAATGTTGATAACTCCACTCACAGTTCCATCTGCATTAGTAGTAACATCTTGACAGTTAGCAACCACTAAATTATTTTTACAAGTTTTATTGGTTGTTAGTTTGTCATATCCAGCAGATAATGGATCAGAATTTAAATCACCACCATTATTACCAGCAGAAACTACAGCTAAGTAATATGGGGACAAATATGCAATTTCATCCCAAGCATACGAATCAGAAACATAAGCACCAATAATCCATGCAGGAAGAGTAGCTGAAACAGGAACTCCATAAGAATGATTAGAAATTAACATTCCTTGTTGTACTTCAGACAAAGCTTCACTTTCATCATCTGTCCAATCAAAAGTTCTACCTAATGCTTGAGGTGCCATACCTTTAATTGATGCTAAACTTGAAATCATTGTTCCTGTTACGTGAGTGGCATGTTGACTTAGTGTACCAGTAGGGTTATCTACAACAGTAACTCTACCGCCAAAAGCATTGTGTGTAGCTCTAACTGTTCCTCCATCCCATACTCTTAGAGTCATTCCTTGACCATTTAAGTTTAGACCCATTGCACCACCAGAATGTAAAAAGTTGGTTCTTGTGGTTCTTGCGGCATTAATGTTGTCAGTTTGATAATACATAGGATAACCATCTGGGGTAAGTTTCATCAATTCTGATTTACTTCCATCTGGATTTTCTATAATTATTGGCCAGTTATTAATACGAGCAACTGCTTCAGCTCTATTTTTATCACTACGTTGTTTATTTCTGTAGTATTCTTCTTTTTCTTTAATTTTTTGCAAATCATAATTAGATACAATTTCTCTAACTTCAGCTGGTGTTTGTGCAAAAGTACATATTGAAGAAAAAAGGACAATAACAAGGAGTAATACTCTTTTCATTTTTTATTTTTTTGGTGTAATTAATATATGAAAGCAAATATAATAATCTATTGTAATATTTACCAAATATTTACAAAAAATAGATGAAATTTAAGTTTTGTTTAATTATTTACTATTTTTAAATCAAAAAAAAGAATTTTTTTGTATATAATATATACATTTACGAAAAAAAATATGGTATTAAGTAGATTTTGGCTCGTTATCTTTATTTCATCAATTATCTTTGTGATTTTTAGTTTATTCTCTGGAAATAACTACACAATTGACTTTGTATTAAACGGAAAAAAAGACGATCCAATTTTAGTTTCTGAAAAATACCTTCAAGATTTACCTGCTTTTATAAAAGACAGTATCGAAAAGGCTCCAGATAAAACAATGGTCATTAATCGTGATACATTGAACATTGATTCTATGTATGTTTTTTCTAATAAGGTAGTAAAAATTTATAGTGGAAAACAAAAATCAGATGGATTATTGCCGACTTGCAAAAGCACTTTACTCGATTTAATTTTACCACTAATGGCTTATTTGGCCTTTTTCTGTGGATTGATGGAACTTTTAATTATATCTGGCGCATCACAAAAATTGGCAAAAATATTAAGCCCAGTTTTTGTAAAAGTATTTCCAAGTATTCCAAAAAATCATCCTTCAATTTCTTATATGACTCTAAATTTTGCTGCTAATTTTCTTGGATTAGATTCGGCAGCAACACCATTTGGATTAAAAGCTATGGAGAGTTTGCAAGAAATAAATCCAGAAAAGGATAAAGCCAGTGATGCTCAAATCATGTTTATGTGTTTACATGCATCGGGACTTACATTAATTGCAACGTCAATTATTGGATATCGCGCTGCTGCTGGTTCGGCAAATCCAGCCGATGTAATGCTACCTTGTATAATTACTTCTTTTATCGGAACCATCGCTGCTTTTTTAATAGTAGGAATTAAACAAAAAATCAACTTCAAAAGTGCGTCTTTGGTTGCAGGGTTAATGGGATTGATAGGCGCAATTATTGGTTTATTGATGTATGTAAATCATTTGGATTTAATTGGTAAAAATTATTTTACTTCTAATCTTTCTGCTCTGATTTTGGTTTTTATAATTGTATTCACATTGATATTATCATTCGTAAAAGAGAAAAAATTTACAGAAGCAAACACCACCGTTTATGAAGCATTTGTGGTTGGAGCAAATAATGGTGTTAAAACTGGAGTTACTATTTTCCCTTATGTTTTAGGAATGTTAGTTGCTATTTCGTTGTTCAGAAATAGTGGATTATTTGAAATTATCAGCAATTGGATTGCTTTTATTTTTTCTAATTTGGGTGTGGCAAAAGAAATTACTGACGCTTTACCTGTAGCATTGCTTCGTCCTTTTAGTTCGGCTGGTTCACGCGGTTTTTTAATTGATTCTATGAATACATTTGGAGCCGATTCAATGACAGGAAGATTGAGTAGTATTTTTCAATGTAGTGCCGAAAGTACGTTTTATGTTATTGCAGTTTATTTCGGTTCAGTTAATATAAAAAACACTCGATATGCTCTAGGAACAATGCTTTTAGTAGATGTAATTTGTGTGATTACTGCAATTTTTGTGGCCAGTTGGTTTTTTTAAAATAGGTATCCAATGAATTTATTCAATAAATTAATAAATCACTTTGTGGGAAATATTTCCATGTGGATTTATTATGGAGGAAAAAAATCAATTGATGAAGTTGCAAAAAATGATAATTCAATTTTAGGATTGATAGTTGTAATAATTCTTGGATTTATTCTCTTTTATTCTTTTAAATAAATCGTCATTATTCCGTAACTTTACATTTCAAAAATATTTAACAATGGACTTTATATATCAAGATCCGTATCCGATATTAAAAGACGATACGCAATACAAAAAACTTACTTCTGACTACGTAAAAGTTGAGCAATTTGGCGACAGAGAAATTCTAACTGTTGATCCAAAAGCATTAGAATTGATGGCGCAAGAAGCCATGAACGATGTTTCATTTATGTTGCGAACTGCGCATTTACAAAAGCTAAACAATATTTTAACTGATCCAGAAGCAACAGATAATGATCGATTTGTAGCTTATAATTTATTGCAAAACGCATCTGTAGCCGTTGAAGGTCAATTACCATCTTGCCAAGACACCGGAACTGCAATTGTTATGGCTAAAAAAGGCGAAAATATTTACACTGGAGTTGATGATGCCGAATGGTTATCGAGAGGAATTTTCAATACGTTTCAAAACAAGAACCTTCGTTACTCACAAATTGTTCCGATTTCGATGTTTGAGGAGAAAAATTCAGGTTCGAATTTGCCAGCACAAATTGATATTTATGCTAAAAAAGGAGCTTCGTATGAGTTTTTGTTTTTAACAAAAGGTGGTGGTTCTGCGAACAAAACATTCTTATATCAAAAAACAAAATCACTATTGAACGAAAAATCAATGGAAGAGTTTGTTCGAGAAAAAATTAAAGACTTAGGAACTTCTGCTTGTCCGCCATATCATTTAGCTTTAGTCATTGGTGGAACTTCTGCCGAGGCAAATTTAGCAGCTGTTAAAAAAGCTTCTGCAGGATATTTTGACCATCTTCCAACTACCGGAAACATGGCTGGTCAAGCTTTTCGTGATTTAGAATGGGAACAAAAAGTATTACAATATTGTCAAGAAAGTGCCATTGGAGCACAATTTGGAGGAAAATATTTTGCGCATGATGTTCGTGTAATTCGTTTGCCACGTCATGCTGCTTCTTGTCCGGTTGGATTAGGAGTTTCATGTTCTGCTGATAGAAATATCAAAGGAAAGATTACAAAAGACGGAGTTTTCTTAGAACAATTAGAGGTAAATCCGCAACAATTTTTACCAGTTGTTCCACCTCACTTAGAAGCAGCAGTTGAAGTTGATTTGAATCGTCCAATGGCAGAAATTTTAGCTGAATTATCTAAATATCCAATTAAAACACGTTTGAAATTAAACGGAACTTTAATTGTTGCTAGAGATATTGCTCATGCAAAAATTAAAGAATTATTGGATGCAGGAAAACCAATGCCAGACTATTTCAAAAACCATCCTGTATATTATGCTGGACCAGCAAAAACTCCAGACGGAATGCCATCAGGAAGTTTCGGACCAACAACTGCAGGACGAATGGATGTTTATGTAGAAGAGTTCCAAAATGCTGGCGGAAGTATGATTATGCTTGCTAAAGGAAATAGAACTAAAGAAGTAATGGAAGCTTGTAAAACTTATGGAGGATTTTATTTAGGCTCAATTGGTGGACCAGCGGCGATTTTAGCTCAAGATAATATCCTAAAAGTTGAGGTTGTAGACTTTGAAGAACTCGGAATGGAAGCCGTTAGAAAAATTACAGTAAAAGATTTCCCAGCTTTTATTATCACTGATGATAAAGGAAATGATTTCTTTGCTAACTTATAAAAATAATTAGCCACAGATTCACAGATTACTATAATTAATCTGTGAATCTGTGGCTATCAAAATCAATCAGATGCCTTTTAAAGAAACATTTTCAGAATTTTATACCAAAGTTAAATCAAGTTTGGATGATGGAACTTTTGCCAAATTAACCTTAGCAAAAACTATCGGAAATGCCGAATTGATGAATATTTACGTTCGTCCAGTAATTGATGAAAATGTTTTACTATTAGAATTGAAATTCAAATTTCAGCAGGAAGAAATTATTGAAATTCATTCCATTGATAAGACGTTTAATAGATTGTTGGAATTTATAAATAATCCTTTCTTAAGCGCAATTTTGTTCACTACAGAATTTGATTTGACTTATAAATTGAATAAAAAACGAGCTGTGAGTGTTGTAGAACAATTTCCAACATTTGGAAATGCCAACGAAGTTTTATTAGAGTATTTTGCTACTAAGAAGTAATATAGTATGTCATTTCGACGAAGGAGAAATCACATAATCTGATTAACTGGATAAGATTCCTCCTTTGTCGGAATGATAAATAACTAATCAATAACCATTTCAGGAATATCACCTTCAATAATTAAATCAGCTTCGGTTGATGCAATGATATGTTCAACAGAAACTCCTGGTGCGCGTTCTAATAATTTGAAACCTTTTGGAGTGATTTCTAAAACGGCTAATTCAGTAACTACTTTTTTTACACAGCCAACACCAGTTAAAGGCAAAGTACAACGTTTTAAAATTTTACTTTCGCCAGCTTTATTAACGTGCATCATAGCAACGATAATATTATCTGCGGAAGCTACTAAATCCATTGCGCCACCCATTCCTTTTACCATTTTTCCTGGGATTTTCCAGTTCGCAATATCACCATTTTCTGAAACTTCCATGGCGCCAAGTATAGTTAAATCTACATGTTGACCACGTATCATTCCGAAACTAAAAGCTGAATCGAAGAAACTTGCTCCAGGTAATGTTGTGATTGTTTGTTTTCCAGCGTTGATTAAATCGGCATCTTCTTCGCCTTCAAATGGAAATGGTCCCATTCCGAGAACGCCATTTTCACTTTGAAATTCTACAGAAATATCAGTGCGAACATAATTCGCAACCAATGTTGGAATACCAATTCCTAAGTTTACATAATAGCCATCTTTTACTTCTTTAGCTATTCTTTTTGCTATATCGTTTTTATCTAACATAGTTAATGTGAAAATTAATTAATGTGAAAATGTAACAATTGATTAATTTACCAATGCATCAATCTGTAAATTATTTAATTGCTGCATTGATTAATTGTTATATTATTTATTTGATTTACTTGATGAAATAATCTTATAAACAATTAACGAAATTACTCTTAATTGTTCTTTTAAATCTTCATTAAAAGGATATGATTTAGCTCTTTCACATAATAAAAGCCAATACTTTGTTTCCTCAATTTCTTTTGCAGCAATTTTCATTTTATGAATGAAGTCAGTTCTACTTTCAGCATTTTGCGCTTCATGAATATTTGCTCCAATACTTGTGCCAGACTTTAGTAATTGATTTGCAATTACATATTTTCTTTTTTCTTCTAATAATTCACAAAAAGTTATAATTTCTAGGCTAAAATCAATAGATTTATTAAGTATTACATTTTCTTCCATAATTGCTACATTATAAAATTGATTAATTGTTACATTTTGCTTCGAGTGGTACGTTGCTCAATTCTTTTTTCAAATTTTTTGCCTTGGAAGATTCTTTGAATTAATATTCCTGGAATGTGAATTTCATTAGGATTTAAGCTTCCTGCTGGTAATAATTCTTCAACTTCGGCAATGGTTATTTTTCCTGCGCCACACATTGATGGATTGAAATTTCTTGCTGTTCCTTTGAATATTAAGTTTCCGGCTTCATCACCTTTCCATGCTTTTACAATAGAAAAATCGGCTTTGAAAGCGTGTTCCATTACGTGCATTTTTCCATTGAATTCACGAACTTCTTTACCAATAGCAACTTCGGTTCCATAACCTGCAGGAGTAAAGAAAGCAGGAATTCCGGCTTGAGCTGCACGACAACGTTCGGCAAGAGTTCCTTGTGGAATTAACTCAACTTCTAACTCACCTGAAAGCATTTGACGTTCAAATTCAGCATTCTCTCCAACATAGGACGAAATCATTTTTTTGATTTGTTTTTGTTGTAATAATAATCCCAAACCGAAATCGTCCACCCCAGCATTATTGGAAATACAGGTTAAATTTTTTGTTCCTTTTTTAACCAACTCTGCAATTGAATTTTCAGGTATACCACATAATCCAAAACCGCCTAACATAATAGTCATATTGTCTTGAATGCCTTGAAGTGCGTCTTGAACTGAATTTACTTTTTTATTAATCATAATTTTAACTATGAATTTTATTTTTTAAATTTTAAAGACCAAATTCGTCAGTGTTTTGTTCTTCTGTATCTGTTGAATCTATTGCTACAGAAGGCTTTGGAGCTGTCCAACAATCTACTTTTATAGCAAAATTATCAGGTCGCTCAAATTCATCCGTAGATATTTGGAGGTCTTTATCTTCATAACATTTTTCCATAAAGTATCCCCAAACAGGCAAAGCTGCTGTAGCTCCTTGACCATAAGTGATGCTTTTGAAACGAGCCGAACGATCTTCACAACCAACCCAAACACCAGTTACTAAGTTTGGAACCATTCCAATAAACCAACCATCAGATTGGTTTTGTGTAGTTCCTGTTTTTCCAGCAATTGGATTTTTAAACATATAGGGATAACCAGTCCAACGATTATCTCCACTTCCGCCACCTTCAGTTCTAAGTCGTTCTCCAGAACCACCTTCAGTAACGCCTTCAAGAAGTTTAATTACTGCAAAAGCTACATCTTTATTTAAAACATCATGAGACTCTGGAACTGGTTCGTAAATGATAGCTCCATTTTTATCTTCAATTCTTGATATAAATTGAGGTTTTATATAAACCCCTTGATTTGCGAATGTACTATAAGCAGCAACCATATCTTGAACAGTAATATCTACTGCTCCAAGAGCAATGGCTGGTTGAACAGGAATTTCTGTTGTAACACCCAATTTTTTGGTTAATTCTACAACTGCTTCAGGTCCGGTTTTATCAATTAATTTAGCAGAAATAGTGTTGATAGAATTTGCCAATGCTTTCTTCAAAGTAACCATTCCACGGTATTTTTGATCAGAATTTCTTGGTTCCCAATCTTCGGTTACATGATGGCGTCCTTTTCTTATCATAAAAGGTCCGTCAATTATAGTGTCGCAAGGAGACATTCCTAATTGTTCGATTGCTGTTGCATAAACGAATGGTTTAAATGTAGAACCTACTTGACGTGCTCCTTGTCCAACGTGGTCGTATTGGAAATATTTATAATTTATTCCTCCAACCCATGCTTTCACTTGACCTGTTTGAGGTTCCATAGACATTAATCCAGCTTGCAAGAAGTGTTTGTAATATCTAATAGAATCCAGTGGAGTCATAATGGTATCTCTTTCACCTTTCCATGTAAATACAGTCATTTTGGTTTTTTTACTGAATGAGGCAATGATTTCCTCATCTGTTTTTTCATCAGCTTTTAAAATTCTCCATCTTTCAGAGTTTTTCATTGCTTGTTTGATAATTTTATCTGTTTCAGCATCGGTAATATTGACGAATGGTGCATTTTTATTTCCTTTCTGTTGAATCCAAAATTCTTCTTGTAGATTCTTCATATGAGCCAATACAGCTTCTTCTGCATGTTCTTGAATTTTAGAATCAATAGTAGTGTAAATCTTCAATCCGTCACCATAGATATCGTATTCTTCTCCATCTGGTTTCTTATTTTCTTTAACCCAATTCTTCATGTAATCACGAAGATATTCTCTAAAATATGTTGCTGTTCCGTCCAGATGACTTTCAGGATGAAAATTTAATTTTATTGGTTTTTTCTCTAAAATTTTCTTTGCAGATTCTTCTAGATGTTTATTTCGAACCAATTGACCAAGTACAATATTTCTTCTTTTAAGAGCTCTTTCTGGAAAACGATTTGGATTGAATCTTGATGGATTTGTTAACATCCCAACCAATAAAGCACTTTCTTCGACAGTTAAATCACGAGGTTCTTTACTGAAATATACTTTAGATGCCGAGCGAATTCCAACAGCTCCATTAACAAAATCAACTTGATTTAAGTATAAAGCAATAATTTCTTGTTTAGTATATTGTCTTTCCAAACGAATTGCAATAATCCATTCTTTAGCTTTTTGTACGATTCTAAAAGGAAGAAATTTAGAACCTTCACCATGGAATAAATTTTTTGCTAATTGTTGAGTAATAGTACTCGCACCACCATCTTTTCCTAGTTTTAATGCGGCACCAAAAGTCCTTCTTGCATCAATTCCAGAGTGTTCATAGAAACGTTCGTCTTCAGTTGAAACCAGTGCATCTACTAATGATTTTGGCAAATCCTTGTACTTGATAGCGGTTCTATTTTCGTTGTAAAATTTCCCTAAAGTAACTCCATCAGAAGAAATGATTTCGGTAGCTAAGTTAGAATCTGGATTTTCTAAGTCTTCAAATGACGGCATCTTTCCAAAAAGGCCCCATGAAGCAAATAGAAAGAAAAGAAAAAGTCCGCCAAGAGTGTAAAAAAATAATTTCCAAAACTTTTTTGAATAATATTTTATGTCTTTTACTTGACCTTTATTTTGAGTATTAGTTTTTTGTGCCATAATTTCTAGTCTAAAGATTCTACTCTAAAACCTATTTCAGTAATTCCTTTTAAGTTTTCAACTCCGGCTACTTTTCCAGTTTGCCTTACCGCTTGCTTGATATGAACTTTATATTCTCCTTTTAACTTGAATTCTTCTTTGTCTTTATAAAAAAGTTTACTTTCTTTTACATCAGAAAACCCTTCTCCCATAAGCGTTCCATCCGGATTCGCCATCTGATATTCTAATGTATCAACTAATGTTTTCTTATTAGGCTGTTCTAATGCGACAATTAAAAACAAATTGTTGAACGGATAATCATTATTATCTCTAACATTTACAAACAAGTTGTATTTTTTTGAACTATCAAATTGAGGTAACTTGAATGTCACAACGCTGTCTTTATGCCAAGAGTTTCCAACAGATTTATACTCGTCGAAAACACGTTTTTTATCGCACGAAATAACTAAAAACGCTACTAAAATAAACAGTATGCTATTTTTTATCTTCATTCTTTTTAATGATTATAGGTCTTTTATTCTGTGGTTTTTGATTTCCTTCGTCATTTCTCTTTCGCTCGTTTGTATTTTGCCCTTGATTTGGTCTTGGGTTAGGGTTTGAAGCAGTTTTTTCTCCTTGATTTCCGTTTGGATTTTGAGCTTTATTTTTATTTCTGTTTTTATTTTTATTCTTGCTCTTTTTTGGTTGGTCAAATCGAGTTAAACTTTCTTGTCCCATTGCATTATTGAAGTTAGCTTCTTGTTCAACAACAATTTCTATTGCAAAATCTTCAAGAGAAGAAACACGTATTTTTTCTTTATTTTGAGCTACTATTTCTTTAACCTGATCAATTTTTAAAACATGCCAATTGGCAAAATTATCGGTGTATGCAAACCACATCAATCCTTTAAAAATATCTTGTTTTTGACAAATAGCATCACCTTTTTCAGTGTATAATTTGGTTTCAAAATCAGGAAAATCTTTTAATGCATCAAGATAAGTGTCCAATTCATAATTCAAACAACATTTTAATTTACCACATTGTCCTGCTAATTTTTGAGGATTTAATGACAATTGTTGATATCGTGCTGCCGATGTATTCACACTTCTAAAATCAGTTAACCAAGTTGAACAACACAACTCTCTACCACAAGAACCAATTCCGCCAAGACGCGATGCTTCTTGACGAAAACCAACTTGTTTCATTTCAATACGCGTTTTGAATACTTGTGCAAACTCCTTAATCAACTGACGAAAATCTACTCGATCATTTGCCGTGTAATAGAAAATAGCTTTTGAACCATCACCTTGAAATTCGATATCAGAAATCTTCATTTCCAATTTTAAAGCAATAGCAATTTCTCTTGCCTTCACTTTCATAGGTTCTTCTTTATCACGAGCCTCACTCCAAATATCGATATCTTTTTGAGAAGCTTTTCTGTATACTTTTGTAATGTCAACACTTTTATGGTCAACACCTTTTTTCTTCATTTGTACTTTAACCAATTCTCCTGTAAGAGTAACAATTCCTATATCATGACCAGGCGAAGCTTCAGTTGCAACGATATCACCAATACTTAAGGTAAGTTTTTCAGTATTTCTGTAAAATTCTTTACGACCATTTTTAAAGCGTACTTCTACACAATCAAAAGGCGCTTCTCCAGTTGGTAAATTCATATTTCCCAACCAATCAAAAACGGTTAATTTATTGCAGCTATCGGTGCCGCAAGTCCCATTATTTTTACAACCCTTAGGTGCGCCACCATCAGAAGTTGAACAACTTGTACATGCCATAATTATATATGTAGTATTGCCAAAAAGCAATTTAAGTTCATAAAACGATTAATTTGTAAAGATAGTATTTTTAAAAAATAAATTCCAATAAAAAAATCCCAAATTCCAAGTTTGAAAAAACAGTTGAAATTTGGGATTTTAAATGGTTGATTTTTAAAATAGTTACTCTAAAATCTTAAATAATTTATCAGACAATCTTACTCTAAATGGTAAAATAAAAGTGACTTTATCACCTATTTTAGCAACCGAATTTTCATTTCCGTTTACCATCATTTTATCTAAAATTACTTCTTCGTTTCCTGTTGTTGGACCTGAAATTAAGATTTTATCACCTACATTTAATTCGTTATTTTCGATAATAAATAATCCAACTTGTGGTTTTGGATAATAATGTTCGGCTTTACCAACAAGCACTTTTTTTACTTTTATTTTCAGACGAATGTCTTTTGATTTTTGAGCAATCGCTAAGGATTTATCAGATAGTTCACCTGAATGTTTAAATAATAGATTTTCTGATTTTCCTTTGCGGAAGACTTTATTTCCAACTTGTTTTCCTCTTCTTAATTTCACTTGTTCTAACAAGGGCAAATGAATGGTGTCTAAACATTCTTTTGAACAACAGTTTTCCATTGCAGTTTTACAATCATCACATTGAATGAATAATAAATGACAACCATCATTTTCACAATTGGTGTGATTATCGCAAGGTTTTCCGCATTGATGGCATTGGGAAACTATATCATCGGTAATTCTTTCACCTAATCTGTGGTCAAAAACAAAGTTCTTTCCTATGAATTTACTTTCGATGTTTTCTTCCTTTATTTGTTTGGCATAATTGATAATTCCGCCTTCTAACTGAAATACATTTTTAAAACCTTGGTGCTTAAAATAGGCTGATGCTTTTTCGCAACGAATTCCTCCGGTGCAATACATAACCAAATTTTTATCTTCTTTAAAGTCTTTTAATTGCTCGTTGATAATAGGTAAACTTTCTCTAAAAGTCTCAACATCAGGAGTAATAGCACCTTTAAAATGTCCAATTTCACTTTCGTAATGATTTCTAAAATCAACTACAATAGTATTTGGATCTTCTAATATTTGGTTGAATTCTTTGGCTTTTAAATGCACACCGATATTGGTTACGTCAAACGTTTCGTCGTTCAATCCATCTGCTACAATTTTATCACGAACTTTTACGGTTAGTTTTAAAAATGAATGATCGTCGTGTTCTACTGCTACATTCAAACGAATACCTCTCATGAATTCATATGCTTCTAAAGTTTCTCTAAAAGCTTCAAAATTTTCGGCTGGAACACTCATTTGAGCATTAATTCCTTCCTTGGCTACATAGGTTCGACCAAGAGCATCGAGTTGGTTCCATTCGATAAATAAATCGTCGCGAAATTTTTTTGGATCTTCAATTTTGGCATACGCATAGAAAGATAATGTAAGACGTTGTTTTCCGGCTTCATCAATTAATTGAGCTCTTTCTTCTGCGCTTAAGGTGTTATACAGTTGCATGCTATAAACGTTTAAGGTTAGAGACACGATTAATCGCGTCTGCACAGAAATATGAATTGAATTCTAAATGGAAGAATTCGAGGCAAATTTACATCTTTTTTCGAATAAAAAAACCCTAACAATTTTTCAATTGAAAGGTTTTCTTTTATAGCAATTCATAATTTTAATATACCACCACACAATCTCCGTTTACGCATTCTACAGTAGTTGGAGGCAATACAACAGCGCAATCTGAAATGGCATTAGTTTGGATGTTGTATTGATGATCCATTTCATTATATTCTGCAACCATTTGTTGTAATTGAGTAAGATTTACCGAACTTGGAAAAGGCAAATATTCTTTTGGTCCACCACAAGGTTTGCTGCCAAAAGCAATATAGTTACAACTTCCTAAACAATCAAAACTGTTAATATAATTAATTATTTCAGCTTTTTTTGCATCCAACATTGGTTGCGTAATTACTTCATCATTCGAACCAGAACATTGAAAAGACAAAAATGCTACTAAAAGCACGAATATTTTAAAAAGAGTTTTCATTGGTCTATATGGGTTAGGTTAAACAATTTCAATTAATAGATATTAAAACTTCAAAAAGGTTGCGTCTAAAATAATAAAATCCTCTCGTTGGAAAGGATTTTATTTTTTAACAGAATTCTGCATAAGCGTCTTTTAAGTTTTCAGCAATCATTTCTGCAGGACGACCTTCAATGTGGTGACGTTCTAACATGTGAACTAATTCACCATTTTTGAACAACGCCATACTTGGTGACGATGGAGGAAAAGGAAACATTTCTTCTCTTGCAGCATCAACAGCTTCTTTATCTACACCTGCGAAAACTGTTACTAAATGATCTGGTTTTTTTGCTCCGTCCAAACTCATTTTTGCTCCTGGACGAGCATTTCTAGCAGCGCAACCACAAACAGAGTTAACAACTACTAGTGTTGTTCCTTCCGTTTTAATTGCATTTTTCACTTCTTCAGCGCTGTATAAATCTTGAAAACCTGCTTCAGAAAGTTCTGCTCGCATTGGTTTTACCATTTCTTCTGGATACATAATTATTTATGATTTAAGATTAACGATTTTTGAATTATGATATTTAAAATCATATGCAAAGATAAATAGAATTCTCATTTTTAGAATGATTCTAATCATAAAGATTTGTTATCGTTTGATAGAGAATTTAAACTATAAAATCCTTTTAAATAATGCTCTTATGAAAAGTCCTTTTGGGCATTTCCAAATCACTTGTAAATCTTCCCAAAACGTAGTTTCTTCGTCTAGAAATTTGAAAATTAGTGTTGGATTTCCTTTTTTGAATAATGACGAAAATACTTTTGAACCCAAATCATTTCTTCGATACAAAACATCTAAAAATAATAAGTCATAGAACCAAAATTTATCCATTTTATGAAATTTTCTAAAATCGATTTCTTTGGATAAAAACTGAATTAATTCTTTAGATTTTATAGTGGTATTTTTAAATGTATAGCCTGTACTTGCTTTTGTCCATCCGCCAACCGAACCAATATTTATGATGTTTTTGGTGTTGTGTTTCCAAAATTTATAGCTCGTCATAGGAATGTTTCCTTGTTCTTTTTCGATGATTTCGTAATCGATAATTCCTAACTTTTGAGTGTATTTTTGAATTTCATTTTCGTACTCTTCCTTAGATAACAAATCTTTTGAAAACAAAGTATATTCTAATAAAGCTTCTGTTGAAGACGTTGGAAGAACGTACATAAATCTTGTATTTTCTCTTTGTTCGACAGAAAAATCCATGAAAGTTGCAACATCAGGATTGAAAACAGCTTCTTTCGATTTTATAAACCAACCAATAAAATGTTGTTGTAATAATGGATACTTAGACTGACTTTTTACAAAATTTGGATTATAAATAGAATTAAAAATTTTATTGCAAGTATAATTTTGACTTTCTGTTTTTACGATGCAATGACTTCCTAATTCTTCAAAATCGGTTACTTTTTGATTTACAAAATGAATATTTTCTTGTTTAGAAATTAAATCGAAAATTAAATTGTAAAAATCCAATCCACGAACCATTTTATATTGATACGGATTCAAATCTAAATTTCTTTGAAAGTTTTCATTCGCAAAAAGTGCAACATTCCATTTTTTGGATATAATTTCATCAAATTGAGTTGAATTATCCCAAAAACACCAAGTTCTATCATTAGACTTTTTAGGATTTTCATCCAATAACAAAATGTTTTTATCTTTAAATTTCCCAGATAAAATCATTTCATAAACGGTCATTAAAGCCGACAATCCTGACCCAGTGAAAATGTAGTGATAGTGTTGCATGCCTCAAAAGTAAAAAATATTAAATTACTTTTATCCAAAACAAATGTTAATCAATATGATATCGCAAGCCCAGAAAAAAACGAATTCCTTGATTTGGTCCATAAGCATAGGTTGGGTCAAATGTTAAACCATAAGGATTATCTGGTGTTGGAATTGCGTTTCCATTACTATTAAATTGTACATTTTGGTCAAATGGGTCATTGGCTCTCGCAATTAAAAAAGGATTTCCGCGGTTGGGTGTCCAATTAAAAAGGTTTTTTATACCCGAATAGATTTCTAAATTATGAAACTTTTTATAGGTAAATTGTATGTTTTGAATACTAAATGGTTGCGAATATTCACGTCTTGGGTCAAGTTCGCTTAGCAATGGTAATCGCATCGAACCAGTTAGATTTCCTGTATAATCAAAGGAAAGATTCCATTTTGGAATCTCATAATTAATTGCCCAATTCAAGGAATATTTTTCAGTAAATAAAGGCACAAAACTAATACCATCCTGTTGCGTAATTGGATCAAAATAGCTTGCTCCAACAGTTGCTTTTATACCAAATGGCGTAATCCAATCGATATTGGTACTCAATCCAAATATCTTGGAATATCCATTTAAATTATCGTAAACAATTTGATTAGGGTTGAGGTCATAATTAGCAAATATCCGATTGGTAAAATAGGTATACCATGATGACATTTCTAAATTTAAAACTCCTAAATTCTCCAATTTATATTTTTTCAAATAATTTAAGTTGACATTATAGGATGTTTCTGGTTCTAAATTGTCAACTAAAACTACTTCTCTTGCACCTGAAAGTGCTTGATGGTCTTCGGTAAATAAATTGATAACTCTAAAACCCGTTCCAAAATTTAATCGCAAAATATCATTATTTGTTGGTTTCCATTTAAGAGCGACTCTTGGAGTAAAAATGGAACCATGAGCCGAGTTATAATCGTAACGCGAACCTAAAAGAAGCCCAGTTTTTTCAGAAAACTTTATATCATCTTGCACAAAAAGACTATAAATTTTTGAATGTTCAGAATTAGTAGTTGCTGGTGTATTATCGTTATAATATTGATATCGGAATGCACTTCCAAAAAGAAGTGAGTGATTTTTTATGTTTTTATCCCAAAGGAATTGTCCAAATCCAATTTTTTGATTGGCAAGATAAACCGAATTACCGTAAACCGAATTTTGATTATGACTAATTAATGAAAACTGTAGATACATCTTTTCTGCTATCGGCAGTTGATACTTGCCTATAAGTTCATAACGAGAAGTGTAAATACTTTCACCATAAATTTCGCTTCCACCGCGAAAACTCTTAATCCATTGCATTTCGCCACCCCAACGATCTTCATACAAATAACGCGAAACGATGTTAAATTCCTTTCCAGATTTTCGATTGATAGTCCATTTACTAAAAAAGGAAACACGGTCTTGTAGGGCAATGTCTGTGAAATTATCATTGTTATTGTCTATAGGGTTCTTATAAGTGAAATGATTGACCCCAAAAAGCGCATCTACTTTTTTTCCAATAGTTGCCTTGTAACCCATGTCAACATTGTTTTCGAGCCATGAAGTTGAAAATACATCAGCAGTAAAAAGAGGAACAGTTCTCGCTTTTTTTGTAATAATGTTGATTAAGCCACCAACAGCTTCACTGCCATATAGTGTGGATGCTGCGCCTTTAACTACTTCAATTCTTTCAATCATGGAATTGGGAATTCCAGACAATCCATACACCGTTCCAAGCGCACTTACAATAGGCATTCCGTCTATAGTTACCATGGTGTATGGGCCATCTAAGCCATTGATTCTTATGTCGCCAGTGCCACATACATTGCAATTGTTTTGTGGGCGTAGACCGTTTACGTTTTGTAAAGCGTCTAAAACATTACTTGTTGGATTTTGTTTTAAAAATGTAGTCGTGATGACTTCAACAGGAACTGGATTTTCTAATCGTTTTACCGCTTTTAAAGTACCAGAAATAACTACTTCATCAAGTTGATTTGGAATCTCTTTTGTTATTGTGTCGTTTTTTTGTGAAAAGACTATAAATGGTAAAAGTAATAAAGCTGTTAAAAGTTTTTTCATTTATAAAATAAAAATTTAGACAAAACTAAAAATAATATTTAGCAAAACAAAAATATAATTCTATATTTGTTTTAAATAAATTTTCACAATGACAATTTCTGAAGAAAACTATATTAAAGTAATTTACCATTTATCATTAGTTTCTCCAAAAGGAGTAAATACTAATGCCATTGCAGGAATGTTGGATACCAAAGCATCATCTGTAACCGATATGTTGAAGAAATTATCTGAAAAAGAATTGGTTGCTTATCAAAAATACCAAGGTGTTACTTTGACCGAAAAAGGCTTTTATTCTGCTAAAATGATTGTAAGGAAGCATCGTTTGTGGGAAGTTTTTTTGGTAGATAAACTTAATTTTTCTTGGGATGAAGTTCATGAAATTGCAGAAGAATTAGAACATATAAAATCGGAAAATTTGATAAATAAATTAGATGCATTTTTAGATTTTCCATCTTTTGATCCACATGGAGATCCAATTCCGAATGCTGATGGTGAGATTAAAAAAATTAACAAATTGTTATTATCAGAAACTGAATTAAACAAAGAATATCAATGTGTTGGAGTTAAAGATTCATCGTCGGAATTTTTAAAGTATTTAGACAAACAAAAAATTGCATTAGGTTCAAAAATTACTGTTAAAGAAAAAGAAAGTTTTGACGATACTTTACAGATTCAGATTGATTCAAGACAATTAACGATATCAAATAAAATTGCTAATAATTTATATGTAAAATAATATGTTTCAAACAATTTTAGATTATTTCGAGAGTATTGACCCGATTTTAGCAGCTTTGTATGCCACATTATTTACTTGGTTTTTAACAGCATTTGGAGCCTCATTCGTATTCTTTTTTAAGAATATGAATCGAGTAGTTCTAGATGGAATGCTTGGTTTTACAGGAGGCGTTATGATAGCGGCAAGTTTTTGGAGTTTGCTTGCACCAGCCATTGAAATGAGTAAAGGCGAAGGTTTTATCAAAGTAATTCCTGCTGCGGTAGGATTTGCTTTAGGAGCACTTTTTATTTTTGGATTAGATAAACTACTTCCACATTTACACATTAATTTTCAAGAAACTGAAGGTGTAAAATCGCCTTGGCAACGAACAACCTTGTTAGTTTTAGCAATTACTTTGCACAACATTCCTGAAGGTTTAGCCGTTGGGGTTTTATTTGGCGGAGTTGCAGCTGGAATTCCAGAAGCTTCAATTGCTGGAGCAGTAACGTTAGCCATTGGTATTGGAATTCAAAATTTTCCAGAAGGAATCGCGGTTTCAATGCCATTACGTAGAATGGGAATGAGCCGCTGGAAAAGTTTTATGTACGGACAATCATCGGCTATTGTTGAACCAATTGCAGGAGTTTTGGGTGCAGTTGCTGTAACTTTTTTTACACCACTTTTACCTTATGCTTTGGCATTTGCTGCTGGTGCAATGATATTTGTTGTTGTAGAAGAAGTAATTCCTGAAACGCAACAAGATAAAAATACTGATATAGCAACTCTCGGATTAATTGGCGGATTTATTGTGATGATGGTCTTGGATGTTGCTTTGGGATGATGTCTGCATTTATTTACAACCACAATTGTTATTATCGCAATTTTTTTCGTTTTTCTTTTTAGAAAATAACGGTTTTAGTATAAAAAATACCGCTATTGCAAGTGCTATATATACTAAAACCGTTTGTATCATTATATTTATTATTAAAGTTTAGCGCCAATTGATAGGTAAAAGGTTCTTCCTTCGCCTGGTAAAATACCAGGACCAGGATAACCACCAGCTCTTCTTGTAGCGTAGTTTTCATTAAATAGATTATTAATTCCGCCACGAATATTGTAATTTTCTAAAAATTTATATTCTGCAGATAAATCTAAAACATTATATTTATCTAACAATCCAGTCAATCCGTTAGCCGATGCTGTTGTAGTGTTATTTGCATCAGTAAAAATTCTTCCAGACATTCTATATTGTGCTGTTGCAGATATGTTATTGTTACTCCAAGAAACCCCAAAGTTATGAATATATCTTGGTGCATTTTCTACTCTGTTTCCATTTAAATTTGTTTCTTTAATGGTAGCATTTGGGGGAATACTGCCTGGTATTGGAACTACGGTAAAAATTTTAAAATCAGTATAACGACTATCAATAAAACTAACCGTTGCAAAAACATCTAAGTTTCCATAAGGCTTATCTACATTGAATAATTTTGTAACATTTATGTTTGCAAAACCTTCAATTCCTTTATTAACTGTTTCACCTAAATTTGTTCTAAATATAAAAGTACCTTGACTGGGATTATCATTGTTAATAAATTGTCGCACTCCCCCAATTCTGTTGTTGTAACTTAAATAGAACAAACTTACATCAAAGTTTAAGAATTTTTTATAAGTACCTCTAAAGCCTAAATCAGCATTAAATCCGCTGGCATCTTTTAAATTTGTATCGATTACATCGGTTACTGCAGGCGGAGTTAGGTCTGAGAACAAAACAGGTCTGTAGGCTTGTGTAATATTTGCATATAAATTGGTTGATAAAAATTTATGTTCAATTCCCAACCCAAATAATGGTTTGCTTCGTGAGATGGTTTTATTTGGAAAAGCTATATCATTTCCGCTGTTAACACCAAATCTACCTTCGCCAGTATTTTTAATGTACTCATAACGAATTCCTGGTGTAACACTAAGTTTTTCAGTTACTTTGAATTGATTTTCTGCAAATACAGCAACGTTCTCTGTTGTAAAACTTAAGTCTCTTGAATAACGTCCATCTATTGACAGGTCAAAGTCGGAACGTGTTGTTCCTTTTCCGTCTTGTACTCGTTGCGTGTTAGCTTTATATAAACGTACTCCAAAAGCGAGATTATTGTTAATTTTTCCTATTTTATATTTGTAAATGTTTCTATTTTCTAATCCAAAATTTTCATAAAAATCTCTATCAACTCTACGATTTGCATAATCATTTGTTAAAGGGTTAATTATATCTGCAGTGTTTGGAGAAGCTGTAAATCCTACACTGTTGCGTTCACCAATAAGTCCGAATAACTTTGTGTTTGATGTAAAATTATCACTTAGTTTAGTGTCAAAATTTAATGAAAAAACGTTCCATGGTGTTCCAAACCAGTTGCGTTCTCTTGATGATTGTTGAGAATTTGAATTAAATTGGTCATCGGTTAAACCGCCAGCTTGTTGCATTTTATAGTCCATATTGGTGTATTCTGCTGATAATTTGGTATTTTCTGTGAAGCGATATTCTACAAATGCGTGTGTGTTTCGAACCGTATATTCACTGTTTTCTCTCCAACCATCTGCACTACGGGAATGATTGTAAATATAATAGGAGAACTTTTTAAAGTTTCCTCCAATAGCGTTGTAACTACTCATTAATCCGTAACTTCCAACTGTGTTTTGGGTTTCGAAAGAAAATTTCTTTTTGTTTTCTCTTTTTAAAACATAGTTTAACATTCCACCAAATTGAGGTCCGAATTGTAAAGAAGAACCACCACGAATTAATTCTAGTGTTTCAACAGCTTCTAAAGGTGGATTATAGTAGGCTTCTGGATAACCAAATACATCAGATGAAATGTCGTATCCGTTTTGTCTAGTATTTAATTCCCAACTTCTGTTCGGACTTAAACCTCGCACACCAACATTTATTTGAATACCTGAACCTTCGTTTTCCCAGATGGTAACCCCTGGTACTCTTGAAAATATTTCTCTAGCATTGTTAGTAGTAAAGTTTCCATTAATGTTAGACAACTTTAAAACTTCATTCTTTTTGCCCGAAAAAAGAACATTATCTTTAATTTCAGGCATTCTTTCTGGACTTTGTTGTTTAATAGTAATTATAACTGGTTGCAGTCTTTTTATTGTGTCATTTAATGCCAAATCATTTTCTTGGGCTTGACTAGTTATAGCAAATAATGAGAAAATTACAGAAAAATAGGTTTTCATTTTTATTTAGATTAATTCTATACAACAAAACTATTAATTAATTCTTATTTAGACAAATTAAAAATAATAAAAATAAAATGAGAATTTCTTTATGTTTTGTTTTCAGTCATTTACGTAAAAACTTTAACATTTGTTTTTTCTACTTCAAAAATTGATATGCAATTAAAGCTGTTACATATGCAAATCCACTCATGAAAACCAATTGAATTATTGGCCATTTCCAAGAGTTAGTTTCTTTTTTTACAATTGCTAAAGTACTCACACATTGCATTGCAAAAGCATAAAAAAGTAGTAATGAAATTCCTGTAGCAAAGTTGAAAATTTTTGTTCCGTCAGGTTTGATTTCGGCTTCCATTCTTTTTTTAATTGTAGCTTCTTCTTCGCTATTTCCTACGCTATAAATGGTGGAAAGGGTTCCTACAAATACTTCTCTAGCTGCAAACGACGTTACTATAGCTATTCCAATTTTCCAATCATAACCCAAAGGTTTTATTACGGGTTCGATACTTCTACCAATAATACCGATATAGGAGTTTTCTAGTTTGTAAGCTGCAACTTGGTTTTCTATTTGAGATGGGGTTACTTTTGGTATAGTCGAATTTACTTGCTGATTTAAAATTTTTTCTGCGTTACCGAAGGTATCTTGAGGCCCGTGTGACCCTAAAAACCACAGCACAATAGAAATTGCCAATATTATTTTACCCGCACCGTAAACGAAAGCTTTGGTTTTTTCTAAAACGTTGATTCCCACGTTTTGTAGTAACGGAATTTTGTAACTTGGCATTTCAACAACAAAATAAGATTTGCTTTTAAATTTTAGAATTTTATTTAAAATTATTGCCGATACGATTGCCATTATAAACCCTAAAAGGTACAAAACCATTAATGTTAATCCTTGTAATGAAAAGAATCCTAGTATTTTTTTATTTGGAATTATTAACGAGATTAAAATGGCATATACCGGAAGTCTAGCAGAGCAAGTGGTAAAAGGAGTAACCAAAATGGTGATAAGTCGTTCTTTCCAGTTTTCAATATTTCTGGCGCTCATTATTGCAGGAATCGCACAAGCAGTTCCCGAAATTAAAGGCACAACACTTTTTCCAGAAAGTCCGTAACGGCGCATTATTTTATCCATTAAAAAAACTACACGACTCATGTAGCCACTTTCTTCTAATAAGGAAATAAAGAAAAATAAAAATGCAATTTGTGGAATGAAAATTACAATTCCGCCAATACCTGGAATTATTCCTTCTGCTATTAAATTAGTGAATTCTCCTGTAGGCAAATGTTTTTTTGCATACGATGCCAAATTTGTAAAACTTTCGTCTATAAAATCCATTGGAACGCTCGACCAATTAAAAATCGATTGAAAAATTAGCATCAAAACACAAAAGAAGATTACATAACCAAAAATTTTGTGGGTGAGAACTCGGTCTAATTTGGCACGAAAATCGGTTGCTTTGGCAAGGTCAATTTTCTGACCAATTTTTAAGGTATCGTTAATAAATTGGTATCTTTTTACGGTTTCTTTTTGTTGTAAACGTTTTATGTCTTGCTTAGATTTGGTGAAATCAGATGGTAATTGATTTCTATCTAAATCTAAAAAATTTACATCTTGCGTAATTACTAACCATAATTTGTACAATAATTGGTTAGGAAAAGTATTTTTTAATTTACTAAAATAATCAACATCAATAATAGAGGCATTTAAGCAAGGTTCGGTTGAAAGCAAATCATAATTTAAAATCAAATTTTTAATCGAATCGATACCAATGTTTTTCCTAGAACTAACTAGAGCAATTTTAGTTTTTAATTCTTGTTCTAAATGAGGAATATCCAATTCGATTCCTTTCAATTTCATTCGATCACACATGTTAATGACTAAAATCGTTGGAATTTCTAAATCTTTTATTTGAGTGAAAAGAAGTAAATTTCTTTTAAGATTTTCAACCTCGGTAACTACCACAACTACATCAGGAAAATTTTCATCTTTTTTGTTCATAAGCAATTCAATCACGACATTTTCGTCAATTGAACTGGCATTTAAACTATAAGTTCCTGGTAAATCTGAAATGGTGGCTTTTACAGTTGCATTAAGTTTACAGAAACCAATCTTTTTTTCAACGGTTATTCCTGGATAATTTCCAACTTGTTGATGTAAGCCTGTTAGCTGATTAAAAATAGATGTTTTACCAGTGTTTGGATTACCAATTAGCGCTACTTTGATATTTTCTTGTGCCATTAATTTTTAGATTCAATGACCACATTAATTTCTTTAGCAGTTTCCAATCTAATAGCCACATGAGAGTCATTTACATTGAAATATAGAGGACAACCAAAAGGTGCGATTTGAATTAACTCAACGGTATTGCCAGGAAGACATCCCATTTCTAGGAGTTTCAAAGGAATTTCATCGATATTAAAATCGGATATGATTCCTTTTTGACCAATTTTAAGATAAGCAATAGTGGTTTCCAAAAGATTTATTTAGATTGAATTAAAATACAAAAGTAAGAATTTGAAATATAAAATACATGATTATTGACAAGTTTAAGATTTTATTTAACCTTATTTACGATGTAATTATGAGTTAAGTTTCAGATTTAACTACTTTTCTTCTTCAAAAAGTATGTTGATGTCTTCCAAAAGTTGTTTTACATTTTTAATTCCGGGTTCTGTTGGCTCGTCAAGATTGGTTCCGTCATAAAAACCGCGCACTCTTCTTTTTGAATCAACTAAAACAAAATTTTCTGTATGAACCATATCATACATTTCCTCGGGCTTTCCAGTTTTTACAGCTAAATACGATTTTCTTGCAATGTAATAGATGTCTTTTTTATCTCCAGTAACTAAGTTCCATTTGCTATCAATCACACCTTTTTCTAAAGCATATTTTTTCAAAATAGGAACACTATCAATATCCGGTGTAACTGAATGTGACAAGAGCATTACTTTAGGATTATTTTTGATTTGATTTTGTAACCAAACCATATTACTTGTCATTTTCGGGCAAATTGTTGGACAAGTTGTAAAGAAAAAATCGGCCACATAAATCTTTCCATCGTAATCTTTTTGGGTAACAACTTTACCGTTTTGATTGGTAAATTTAAAATCAGCAATTTCGTGATCTATGGCAACATATTGTATTGTAGAATCTACCAATTCTGGATTTACATCACTTGGGTTGAATATGGGAAGTCTTGGTTTTGGTTTTAAAACAGAGTAAAAAGCACTAATGGTGACAATCGAAAAAATGACAAAAAAACCAATGAAAATTCTATATTGTTTTAATTTGGAAAGCATATGTTTTTTTTGCAAAACTACGAAACAACTTTTGTTTACATAGTTTATCCTTAATTATTGTGATGTTGATTAAGTGATTTTTAACATTTGATTAATGAAAAAATGAATAGATTTGTGGAAACAATCAAAAAAACAACATGAAAATTCAAACTACAATTAAGTTGGGTTTCTTGGCGGCAAGTCTTTTGACTATTCACCAAGTTGATGCTCAGAAAAAAAATCCAGGAATTAATCTTGATTTAATGGATAAGTCAGTAAAACCTGGCGACGATTTTTTTAGATATGTAAATGGTGCATGGTTTGATAAAACAGATATTCCTGCCGATAGAACGCGTTGGGGAAGCTTTGATGAATTGCGTCAAAATACTGATAAAGATGCTTTGGCAATTCTAAAAGATGCTGCTTCAAAAAAGTTAGATCCAAAATCAGATCAAGCAAAAGCGGTTAATGTTTATAAAACTTATATGGATACTATTTCAAGAAATAAACTTGGAATAAAACCAATAAAATCAACTTTAGCTAAAATTGATGCTGTAAAATCCATTGCCGATTTAAACAAATTAATTATTGAAATGCAACCTCAAGGAGGATTAGGTTTTTATGGAATTGGAGTTAGTCCAGATGCAAAAAACAGTAACAGAAATGTTGTAAATATCGGACTAGGAAGTTTGGGTTTACCAGACAGAGATTACTATGTTTCTGAAGATGCTGATTCTAAAGAAAAACGTGAAAAATATGTTGCTCATGTTGCAAGAATGCTTCAATTTATTGGCGATAAACCAGAAGTTGCTTTAGCTAACGCTAAAAAAGTCCTATCTATAGAAATTGCAATGGCAACTCCACGTTTGGATAGGGTAGAACGAAGAGATAGAAGAAAGACTTACAATCCAATGTCAGTTGCAGATTTGCAAAAATTAACGCCATCAGTAAATTGGGATAGTTACATTAAAGGTGTTGGAATTTCAAAATTGGATTCAGTTATTGTATCGCAACCAAAATACATGACGGCTCTAGAAACTATTTTTAAAGAAAATAAAATTGACGATTGGAAAGCCTATTTACGTTGGTCATTACTTAATAAATCTTCAGATGTTTTAACTACCGATTTAGAAAAAGCAAATTGGGATTTTTATAGCAAAACATTACAAGGAGCAAAAGCACAACGTCCAAGAGAAGAAAGAGCTTTGCAAGTTGTAAACGGAACTGTTGGTGAGGCTTTAGGAAAATTGTATGTAGAACAAAAATTTCCAGCAGAAGCTAAAGAAAAAGCAAGAAAAATGATAGATAATATCTTTTTAGCTTTTGAAAACAGAATTAATAATTTACCATGGATGACACCTGCAACAAGAAAAGGCGCAATTGAAAAATTAAGAAAATCAGTTGTAAAAATTGGTTATCCAGACAAATGGAAAGATTATTCTAAATTAGAGATTAAGAGTATTGAAGAAGGCGGAAACTACTATGATAACATGAAAAGTTTATCTAAATGGGGTTTCCAAAACAATATAGATGATTTGCAAAAACCAGTGGATAAAACTCGTTGGGGAATGTCACCACAAACGGTAAACGCTTATTACAATCCTTCATACAATGAAATTGTTTTCCCTGCAGCAATTTTGCAACCACCATTTTATGATTATAAAGCTGATGAAGCTGTAAATTATGGTGGAATTGGAGCCGTAATTGGACACGAAATTTCTCATGGATTTGATGATTCAGGTTCAAGATACAACGCTGATGGAAATCTTATTAATTGGTGGACAGAAGACGATTTAAAACAATTTACAGGACTTGGTGGTGCATTGGCAGCTCAATATAGCGTATTAGAACCATTACCTGGAACATTTGTAGATGGTAAATTCACATTAGGAGAAAACATTGGTGATTTAGGAGGAATTAATGCAGCTTATGATGGTTTACAAATACATTTGAAACAAAATGGAAATCCAGGATTAATTGACGGATACACACCAGAACAACGTTTATTCATTTCATGGGCAACCATTTGGAGAAGTAAAATGCGTGATGAAGCCATTAAAAATCAAGTTAAAACCGATCCACATTCGCCAGGACAATATCGAGCTTATGTTCCTTTAGTAAATGTTGATGAATTTTACAAAGCATTTGATATTAAAGAAACAGATAAGTTATTTGTAAAACCAGAAAATCGCGTAAAGATTTGGTAAAATAAAATCATTAAAAGGCACAAGAAATTGTGCCTTTTTTCGTTTAACCACAAAGGTTTTTAAAATGAAAAAAATAGTAGTATTGGTTTTATTGTTTAGTTTTTTTGGGTTTTCTCAAGAAAAAATGGAGTTTGTTTACAAAGTTACAAGTTCAGAATCTATGTATGATCCAACAGATGAAAATTCGAAATTAATTAAAGAATATCTTCTTAAAATGGAACAACAATTAGAAGATTTAACTTATTCATTAAGAATTAAGGGAAAGGAATCTTTATGGTTTTTACATGATAAGATGTCCTTTTCTGAAGCTCACATGGGAAAAGCTTTGGGTGGCGACAGTAATTATTTTTTTGATGGTTTAACTAATAACTATATTGAGCAAAAGATATTTTTGGATAATTATTTTATTGTCAATAAAAAACAAAAAGACTTTAAATGGGAATTATCAAACGAAACTAAAGAAATATTAGGTTACACTTGTTATAAAGCAGTTTCAAAAGAGGTAAAAATAATTAAAGGCAAGGACAAAACATTTTATACCATTGCTTGGTATGCACCAGAATTAAAATATCAAGTTGGGCCACAAGATTTTGGCGGATTAGATGGATTAATTTTAGAATTAACCGATAAAAAAAGAAAATATTATTGTACCGAAATTCTTTCTCCAGAAAAAATGCCAATGTTTATTTTAGAGAAGCCAACAAAAGGAAAAGTGGTTACAGAAGAAGAGTTTTTAATTGAAATGAATAGATTGGCAGAGGAAAGAGGGTTTCCTACAACTAAGTATTAGATTTACAACTTTTAACCAAGCCAACAACACTAACCAAAGCCCAAGTTCCTTCAAGAATTATAAACGGAATATACTTAATAAGATAAGAAGCAAAACAAGCAATACTTGCACCAATAATATTAAGTAAATAAAATAACTTTCCATTGTTTAGGATCAATGAAAACATGTTTAAAAAATAGGCGAGAAGAATTATTCCAACGCCAATTGTTCCTATTAAATCATTGGAGTTCATAAGGTTTTCTTTTCAAATTCATAATTCAAAACCGATGCAACTTTATCACTCAAAATCGTTTTCCCAATAGAAATTTTACTTTCGTCAAATTCAGGCAAAGGCAAATTAAGTTCGATTGCTTTATGAGTGTAATATTCTTTTCGAATTGGATGATAAGGTGTTACAGCATTATAAGTTTCTTGCCAAGAATTGGTTTCATAAATCGCCTCAATAATTCCAATGCAATCTACTTGATGAATAAGGTTTATTGGACCTTCCGGATTTTCGATATTTTTTCTTCCTGCCAAAAATTTTATTGGATGTCTGTCTTCACCAATCAATCCACCAAAACGTACAATTGTTGTTTGAAAATT
>CANGUP010000007.1 GCA_947457105.1 Flavobacteriaceae bacterium | reverse complement strand
GTGGTGAATTTGCACTATACCACTTTTCGAAAGAATTTAAAGATGATAAAGATTTGGTTTTATTAGCTGTAAGTAAAAATTATAAACTGATAGAATATGCCAGCGAAAGGCTTAAAAATGATCCAGATATATTGGCGTTAAGAGTAAAATAATTGGTATAACTCCCTACGCTCAAGACTTTTCATTATTTTTTATGCAATATGTCAGAAAAAACAAAATATCTAAAAGCAATCGTGCAAGATTTTAATGCTTTAAAAACAGTACCTAAAAAATATCTGGCAGATAAAGATATTGTAACGGCTGCCTTATCTCATCGAAAGTTTATGCAATGCTCCTGATGTTTTAGCATTAAAAAAATAACAGCTTTTTTGTCACAAAATATTAAATATCTCTCTTTATAATATAGAGCGTAATAGTTTTAATAAAGTTTATAAATCTAATAGATAAAGAGAAGTATGCAAAATGTAAATTTCAATCACCAAACCTATTTTAAAAAAGATTCTTGTTGGTTTCAAAAAGTAGATACCGAATGGGGTGGTTTGTCCAATATGAAAGGAATTGTATATCCATTACTAGTCAATAAAAGAAGAATCTTAACTTCTGAAGCCTTATATCAAGCCTGTAGATTTCCGGATTTTCCTGATATTCAGGAAGAAATAATAAAACAAAAGAGTCCAATGGCGGCTAAAATGAAGTCAAAACCTCATAGACTAAAGTGTACAAGAACCGATTTTGAGAAAGAAAAAGTAGCGATTATGTATTGGTGTTTGAGAGTAAAATTAGCATGTAATCCAAATGGTTTTGGTCATTTATTAAAAAAGTCTGGAACAAAACCAATTGTTGAAGTAAGTCATAAAGATAAGTTTTGGGGTACAATGGTAAGTAAAACCAATTCAAATGAATTTGAAGGTATTAATGTTCTAGGTCAATTATTAATGGAGTTACGAAGTTTTTATTTAGCTAATCAAGAATCAAAAGCTTATTTAACTGTTGAACCTTTAGACATTCCGAATTTTAACTTATTTGGCAAACCTATTGAAGCAGTTGTTCATCCAAGTTTGTTAACTCAATAAACCATTTATTCACTAATTAAATTAAATAGAAGCGCTATGAAACATAACTAACTCTGACATTATTTATTAATCTTAATTATTATTTATTATGAGAAAGTTATCGTTTATGATTACGGGTTTAAGTTTGCTTCTATGTTTATCTCTTGAAGCACAAAGTAAAAAGTACAATGTATTTACGTCAAACGCCATTGATATTGGGTATTCAAGTGGGTTTTTATCGACACATTTTGGTCCGAAAAGTACAGGCCGAATAAAATTTTTAGTATTAGGAACTGAAAAGCATGAATTAAAAACATATGAATTGGGAGACTACAATGATAATGTGGTTAATCATGGTTGTACATATTACTACGAATGTCTTAAAGTAGTGAGAGATAAAAAATATGATGAAAAAGTATTATTTACACCTACAAAATCTATCCCTAATACATGGGAAAGTTATATATCACTATACTATTATGATCAAATGATTTTGGTAGATTTTGATAGAAAGTGTCCTAGATTTGGAGGATATTATCAGATAACAGAACCATCATTTATTGTTCTGGTTTTTTTAGATGATGATTTCTTAATGGCAAAAATAATCAATGCTGACTCAAAAGGAAATATCAAGTCAATGATTAATATGGAGGACGAAATTAGAAAAGGTTTTAGCAAAGGTTGCTATCGTTTATATAGTCCCTGCGATTAAAAAATAAAAATAATAAATATGAAAAAAATCTTAATAGTAATAACAATACTCATCTTACAAATGACAGCACAGGCTCAAAGTATTAAACAGAAAGACAAGTACGGACAGGCAATTGTATATATTGATGGTTTAACATTGAAATCTAAAGACAAATATGGCAAATCGCTTTATTATATTGATGGCCAAACTATTAAAGTTAAAGATAAATATGGTGAATCACTCTATTTTCTAGATGGAAACACGATTCGGATTAAAGACAAATATGGAACTGCTGTGTACTTTTTTGATGGGCAAACTATAAGACAAAAAGACAAATATGGACAAGCGCTCTATTTTGTAGATGGACAATATCTTCGCGTAAAAGATAAGTACGGAACTTCGGTTTATTATTTTGAAGGTATTCCAGAGAAATGGGCAATTGTTTGTTTGATTAGATAATACGAAGGATATATTTATTACGATGAGAAAGTTACTTCTTCAATGGTCTAAACAAATGGAATACAATTTTTCAGTCCTAAATTAAAACTAATGATCGATTTGTTACCGAAATGACAACTACTAATTGGTAAACAATTCTTGACTACTAAATAATAAATTTTAATTTATTTGCAAGTAATTAAATAGTAGAACTTTGAGATTATTGCAATTGTAATTTAGTCGGTTATTTATATAAAGATGTCTATTAAAATTTAGGAATTAATCTGATGAATACTGCTCTCCAAAAACTCAAAATCAACCTTTTTGGAGAGTTATGGACTTTAAAGAAAGTGCTCTTAAACACTATTGAACAGGAGTATTTTGAAAATATTGCTTCAAGATTGAAACTTCCTTTGCATCAAGCCTTATTAGACCCGTTTTTTTACCATCATCTACGATTAAACACAATTCCTAATATAGATAAACTGCCGTGCAAAGAAGTTAGTGGTTTAATGCATAACTCAAGTCATCAAATCGAATTTTGGGTCAACGGTAAAAAAACAGAAAAAATAAATATTCCTAACTTAGAACCTAGTCAATACTTATTTCCTTTATATCAGGTAAAGAACGTTATCATAACAAAAATAAATGCTCCGGGTGTTTACATCGAACAAAAAGAAAAGGGCTTTATTGGTTCTTATGAAACAGTGGTAGATAACTTCTCAATGGATGATTTAACCTTTTCACTACTGGAGATTAATAATCATTTGCTTCTTGACAATATTACACATCAACATGCAAAAATGGTTTTCAAGAAAAAAGAAACATTGATTACCTATCAAAACAGTTACGAAATTGTAGTGATCGAGTAAACATAAAAATTCAATATGACAACACTCTACAACTTTATTACAGTTATTTTTAATAGACAAATAAAAATATTGAATATCAATTAATTTATTTACAAACAACAAGTTAATGAAATTAATGTTTGCTTTATTAATTTATAAACTAGACATTTTTTGACGAACATATCATATAAATTTGCATCATAAAAACAGAATAAATTAGTATTAAATCCTCTTTTATGCAAATTATACCTCTTGAATTAAGCCAAACAACTTTTTTTTGTCCTGTAACTGGAGAACAACTACTATCTGAAGATCATTATCACTCCTCACCTGCTACCCTATTTCATTTTATAGACATCGAAGGTGGAGATTTAATAAACCCTACACCAGAAATAGAACTTCTATATAATGAAGCTCTAGATGAAATAAGTAAAGGAATGCATGATAATCATAAATTTAAATATGATTATTCAGATGAGGCAAAAGCTTTTGATATTCTAGTACATATCAAATTGAACGATAAAGCCAATTATGTTTTATTTGAAATTTGCAATTCAGGTATTGCTTGTGGACCCATATCAAGTACTGTTTTTATTGGTTTGGATATGAACTACACGCCCATTTTAAAGCCTTCTGAAACATTTAAGAAGGATTTTGAGAATTGCTTTGTAGATTTTGAAAATTATGAAACCATATTATACAATGCCACATTGATTCAACCTACAAAAGAAGGCTATGCTATTTTTATGGAAGATGCTTTAGGTTGTGGTGGATTTTACTTTATAAATACTATTGAAGATTGGGAAACAATAGTCCCCGCCTTAGTATTATTAGACTATATAAATCAAGATTATACAACAATTGCTGTTGAAACATTTAAGGATATAAAAAAGGTTTATGATAATTATTTTAGCGCTTGGATTTACGAAAATTTACCTGAAAATTTTACCGCGGATTTGAATGGGATTTTAACTGACTACAAAATTGTTTTTTTTGGGAAAGTAATTGATTTATTTGAAGCAAAATGTGAGTTTTCGATTGAATTACTTGAGGAATTTGAGGGTACTCCCCAAGAGGATGCTGGTAGATTTTTAACTTTTCTGAGCGGTTATACTAAAAATTAATTTGAAGCATGGAAAAAATTTTTCACAAAGAGACTACTGATTTTATAAAAGCTTATTATGATGAAACTGGTTTTCCTTATTTATTGATTAACCTATAGAAAAGAATATATTATATTGCTAATGCAATTTGAGAACCAAAAAAAATACGACTACTGAAAATCTAATTTACACTCATAACTAATGAAAGTTCATCTCATAAAAACACCTGAATACGATATTGAAGATTTTAGAGAGGCAATAGATTTTCTAAACTCCTTTGATGGTCCTTTGAAATTTATTTCTTCAGACTATGAGTTTGATAAGAATGAATTCTATTTTCTTAGTTACAATCTATTTCCATATCACAATTTTAAATATCCTTCAAATCAAACAGCTATTAAATTTGACGCTAATAAAGGGAATCCGTTGAGTTGGCGAGAGCTTTTTTCTTTGTGCGTTTTTTATAGACAACATTCCAAAATTGAAAATGATGATTTTGTTGTACTACTTACAAAAAGGAAAAATGCTTTGAACTGGTTCAGTGCAGCTGATGACTCAAAAAATATTTTCGTTCATACGGTTGAATGGGAAAATTACACAAAAATTAATTCAAAATACCCGATTGCTTATCAAGTAATTGAAAACATAATGCAATCTTTAATGAATGTTGACATAATAAATATTCCTAACAAATATGTTCACGAACCATCTATAGGTTGCATGAATGATTTTTGTATCAACAAAGAAAGTATCATAATTAAACTTCAGACAGGAAATATTTGTCCAGATTGCGCTGATAAAATTATTGAAGAAAAAATCGATGATAATTTGTTAAATCAAGTTTATGAAATATTTAATGGCATAAGAAATGAATTATCATTTAAGCAACGGTTCAGAAAAAAAATAGATCCAGTTCCAATTATTGTTGAAAAAAACAATAAAATTTTATTGCCTAATCTCAATTATCTTGAAATTCGCCTTAATCCGCTGTTTAAAACACTTTATGTTTTTTATTTAAAACACAATGAAGGTGTTAAATTAAATGAATTAAATGACTTTAAAGCGGAACTCTTATCACTATATAGAAAGTTCTCAAATTTATCTATAGATGACACTAATGCAGTTCTAGAATCAAGGATTGATGATTTAGTTAACCCTTATGGTGGTTCTTTTAGCCAAAAGAAAAATAAGCTAAATAAAATTATCTCTGAACTTCTAGGAGAACCTTTAGCACAATTCTATCGAATAGAGGGCGATCGTGGAAAACCCTTCAAAATAAATATCTCACAAAATCTTATTGATATAAGGTATTAGCTTTATAACCTTGTAAAAACTTTTGCAAGGTTGCAAATATTCTCTAAAAAATATTAGTCGTTCTAAATTTGCATCATCAAACTGATAATCGGATTGGTGAAACAAAAAAAGAATAACTAGTATGTCAAACCACGAAATAGATAATTTAAAATTGATAGCCAAGAGCTGGAATAGTCTGGATATTAGTTACATTGAATCAATTTTAGCTGATGATTTAATATATGAATCACAATGGGTATTAATACCTATAAAGGGTAAAGAATCATATCTTTCTTATCTACACTCAAAATTTCAGGCTATTAAAGCTGTAATGGATTCAGAACCAATGAATATAACAGCTGAATTGACATTGCATCCTTCCTTACAAAACAAACCGGGAATAGTAATTACTCAAGTAACAAAAGACGGCATAAGACAAGTTTCACTTTTGATAAAAAGTCAAAAGAGTAAAATTAAACGCATAGATGTCTGTTTCATCCCTGACCCCGCAGAAGCAATTTTAATAGACAACTTTCCAATCTAATATTTACTAAAAATGAAAACAGAAAATTATCAAATACCGGACGCAAAAAACCAGCTTAAAATACAATTTGAAGTTGAAGATGAAAAAACAAACAAAATTCAAATTTTGAAATTTGAACATACTAACCATTCCCTTTACAGGTCAGATCAAAGAGGAATATGTAAGTCTAAAATATCAATTACATTGGAATATGGAACAGCTTTCTTTAAACAAGGATTTATTTATTATGTATTAAGTAAGAAAGATATTCCAAATTTTTTAATGAGAGATAAAAGTCATTTAAAAAATACAGTTGTTATAGTTTCGGGAGATTCTAATCAAGTAATAACCTGCTATAGATCGAGTAACCCTTTAAAAAAAATGAAACATAAATCAAAAGAACTTTACAAAAATTATAAAAACGTTGCATAATCTTTTTGAAATGTGAAATGAATGTTGTGATTTTTTAGTAAGTCCAATATGTTTTAAGAAACGTAAAATTATTCTGATTTATTAAAAAAAGATTATTAAAGAATTTATTTTATAGACATATTTTGTCGAAGTTAATGGCTATTATTGGCTTGATTATTCACAATATTAATTATTGTTATTATGGAACAAATTTTTGAAAAAGCAACTACTGATTTTATAAAAGCGTATTATGATGAAACTGGTTTTTCTGCAGATGAAGTGAAAAAAATATTTCATATAGAAGAAGCTACTGATGAAGAACTGATGGCTGAATTTACAGACTTTGAAATTCAATTAGGTCATGATGAGTATGATGAGCTCTATGAATTGATTAGTTCCCTACCCTATTTTAAATCTATCGATGATTTAGCGCAATATTTGCAAAAATTAGAATTATTAATAGAGTTTAACAACGAATCCTTTTCAAAAACAATATTAAAAATGTATTTGGATTTTGAAAAAACACTATTTATAAAGTAATTTATTAAACATATTATCGATTACATTTATTATTTGTCTCATGCTTTTTTGTTGTTAAATGATTTTGGATATGTTGTCGATATACTGGGCAGCTATTAGTAAAAATAAAAAGAGGAAAGAAAAGAAAAAGATATAGAAATGGATATCATAGTGATAAATTTGAAATAGTAAAAAAGTTAAGTTTGTTCTAGAAAAAAGCAACTAAATTCTAATGCATTTAATAAGGTTAAATAAATACTAAAATTTAATTAAAAAAAAGATATCATGACATTTTCAGAATTCTACGCAAATAAAATAATTGGGATATTAAATGAGGAAAGTTTAAAAAACAACAATAAAATATTTGTTATTCTTGGGCAAACCGAATTGCTTGATAACTCAGCGATAATAGATAAAATAACGGATATTGAGACATTTTTTCTAAATGGCAATGATTCTCTTTTTGATAAAAATTGGTTTACAAGTACTTTTACAAAATTGAATTTTGAAAAACAATTTCATTTGTTGTCTTATGCACAATTTAGCTACTTAATCAATTATATTGATAGCTCGTTTTTTATAGATAGAGTTATCATTCTACAAGATAATTTAAGGCAGCTATTTCCTATTAGTAAGAATGAATATTTAGAGGAAAGTAGCGATGAAAATATTGAAACAAGACCTGAAAAAACTCCAGTTTATCAAGCTGAACAATTACAAATTAATGATTTCTTTTTCTATTCTGTTAAGACCTTGCATGATGACTTTTTATGTATTAACATATTTGAAGAATCAGCTGAATTAATAGAATCTAATAATGCTGACTATGATACTCTTGATATTAGTTCTGATTCTACAGCTTTAGATTTTTATTTGAACACTTGCATCTTGGAGAATAATTTTCAAAAAAATGCAATTGTAAAAATTTATCCTAAACAGCCAATAAATGGTGATATAATAGAAACCGTTTCAAAAGTAAATTTTATACTCAAGCTTTTTGGTGGTGCTTTCTTTATTCTCAAAGAAGAAACCATAAAGGAAGATTATAAAGTTGATTCCTCTACTATAAATTTACTTATGAAGTATTGGGGTGAAAAAGCCGAATTTAGAGGTTTAAAAGTTTATCGTAATCCTGATATTGGTAATCAAATTTCTGAAATTTCACAAGGATTAATAGTTGAAACAATTATAAAAGAATATGAAAACGCTAAACAAAATTTAAAAATAAGGGATTTATTTTTAACTGCACCTACTGGTGCAGGTAAGTCTCTACTTTTTCAATTACCTGCATTTTATGTTTCTGAAAAAGGTGATGTTACCATTGTTGTGTCTCCTCTAATTGCGCTAATGAAAGACCAGGTTAATGCTATTATAACTGACCGTAATTATGAAAAAGTAGCTTACCTCAATAGTGAGCTTAGTTTGATTGATCGTGAACGAATCATCGAAAATTGTCAAAGCGGTGAAATTGATATTTTATACATGTCTCCAGAACTTTTAATGTCGTATGATATCAAACATTTTATTGGAGAAAGAAAACTTGGTTTAATGGTTATTGACGAAGCGCATCTTATTACAACTTGGGGAAGAGATTTTCGGGTAGATTATTGGTTTTTAGGAAATCATATCAGAAAAATTAGAAAATATAACAACCTTAGTTTTCCAATGGTCGCAGTTACCGCAACAGCAATATATGGTGGTGCGAACGATATGGTTTTTGATAGTATTGATAGCTTAGTAATGCATAATCCGCATGTTTTTATAGGACAAGTGAAACGAAATGATATCACCTTTGTAATTAATAATCATGACCGTTTTCCATCAAATTATGATAATAATAAGTTGGCACAAACGGTTGATTTTATAAAAAACATAAATGAAGTTGGGTTAAAAACGTTAGTTTATACACCTTACTCAAAACACATTCGTCAAATTATAGATAAGCTTAATAATGAAAACCTTGATATTGCGACAGGATATTATGGTTCGTTACCAGCCCAACAAAAGGAATTTGCTTTTAGACAATTTAAAAGTGGTCAGAAAAAAATTATGATTTCTACTAAAGCCTTTGGAATGGGTGTGGATATTTCTGATATCGAATTGGTTTATCATCATGCTCCATCAGGTTTATTACCTGATTATATTCAAGAAATTGGTAGAGTTGCGAGAAAACCAGAAATAAAAGGATTTGCCGCTTTGAATTACTCCTCTCAAGATCAAAGATATACAAAAGCACTTCATGGTATGTCTGCACTAAGACAATATCAAATAAAAGAAGTACTTAAGAAAATCTATAAATCTTATATCAAAAATGATAAAAGTAGAAACCTGCTTTTATCTGTAGATGACTTTGGACATATATTTGAAAATGCTGTTGACCTTGACCAAAAAGTACTAACAGCTTTAATGATGATAGAGAAAGATTATTTAGCAAAAACCCGATTTAATGTTATTATTGCTAGACCAAAAAAACTCTTTGTTAGAGTTTTTGCGAGAATTACAGATCAAAATTTATCAATCTATTCATCTAAATATCCAAACACTTTTAGACCAATAAGTTCTTTAGAAAACGGAAATAATATTATAGAAATTGACTTGGATAAATTGTGGTATCAAAATTTTAATGATAAAAGTTTTCCTATTGTAAAACATGATTTTTATACTGGTCATTTATTTAAAAATGCTGGTATTGAAGTGATTCCACAATTGAAGATTTCATTTGAAAGATTAGATACTTTTAACAATATCTATAATCATTTACAATCTTTATTTTCAAATATTCAGACTGTGTTTTCAAACTTTGAAGGAGCCTTTTTTAATCAAAAGGAATTGGAAACTGAGTTGAACAAATTTTTAAAAGATACTGTAAAATCAGAGAAAATAAGTAGCTTTATTTTGTCCTCCTATTCTGGAAGATTAGTTCAACCAGGCGTAATAGAAGCGAATGCTTTTTTACAACAACGCAGAGAATTAGATGGTTATAAATATAGGGTCTTCAGCACCCAATACTTGGCTAGTTTTACTTCGTTAATTAATAGACTTAATAATTTATTTGGAAGTACTGATGACGTTATAATTAATCGCTATGTTACCAACAAAGATTCTAATTCTGTCAATTATGTTAGACTTGGCTGTTTTTTAGAAATGCTAGAACTTGGAACCTTTGAAATAAAAGGCGGAGAAAATCCTATGGTTTTTATTCGTATTAATGACCCTGTTAGAATTGAAAGGGATTCAAATAATTATAATTATAGCAATACCTTACTTTCAAAAACATTAGAAAGGCATCATTTAAGCAATCAAATTTTTGATCATTTTTTTCTGAGAAGTTTTACAAATGAAGAACGATGGGATTTTGTCGAAGACTTTTTCTTAGGTTCAGACGTTGATATTCTATTAGACAAACACAAGGGAGGTGATGCCAATAACCAAAATATTGTTACTTTTTTAAATGAAAATTCATCGCCAACACTCGCCGAAGTAACCGATATTGACCAAAGTAATTCTATACATATTTTTAAGCCAAATGCTGAAACCTTTTATAGAAGCGCTAATCTTCTGACAATTGAAAATGAACAAGGAATTAGGACTATGAAAGTATCCGATTGGCTTGTTCAAGATCCTGTATCATTTCATAAAATCTTTGAACAATTTAAATTGAAATTGGATGGAAAAACATTTGATATTTTGATTTCTAAATTAAAGGCTAACCATTTTGATTATTTTAAAAATAGTCTTGGTTTAAATATGCGAATTGATTTCAAAGGCTTTGATTTGCCTGTTAGAGCCATAATTCCTTACAAAGACAAGCCAGTTGAATTTTACAAATGGTGGTGTGATAATATTAATCAAGTTACCATGAGTTTTCAAGAAAAATTAATTCTTTTTGACCAGGTTTATTTTTTAAAACCTGCTATCTTAAAAATTGAGCATCGAAAAATGATTAATAAATAATTGCAATAACGCTCTTTTAATATTTTTAAAAGAGTGTTATTATTTACAAATTTCTTGCTTTAATTTTAATGTTAAATTTCAGAAAATGGAGGTAACTTTTCAAACTTGGCTAAGATGTCGCAATTGCTGCGTCATGCAGTTTCAAATCTAGTTAATAATGCAAAGCAAATCAGAACGAGCCGACACTTTAAAAAGATAATGTCTCGTATCAAGAATATGGATAGGGTTATTCTTCGTACTGTGCGTGTTTATAAATAGATTAGTAATCCTTTGAAAATATAGACGCTGACTGGTTTTCATTTTAACAAGCACTCCACTTTACGTAGTGTTTTGAAAAAAGCCTACGTGCTTTCTGATGCTGAAGAAAAGTTTCACGATGACTGATGATATTAAAGGTGAACATATGCAATTGAATAGCACAGTCTCTAAAATTGGTTTACAACTTGGCGTTTAAAGTTTTGATTGTTGAAAATACATCTGGCTGGTGTTATGTTTTTTTATTATTGACTCTATCTGTCTATAATATGATTTATTTTTGAAGGTTAATTTGAACTTAAGCAATAAGTTGGAGTATACTTTTTTTATACTTGCATTTTGGTATATTTGATTTTTAATCTATTTGATGGCTGTTGACCTTTCTGACATATTAGTAATTGGCGTTTCTACAAGAGCGTTGTTTAACCTTGAAGTTGAAAATGATATTTTTCAAAGTCAAGGTATTGCTGCTTTTAGAGCTTATCAATTAGAAAAAGAAGAGGAACTATTAGCGCCTGGCACAGCTTTTTATTTGGTTAAAAGTTTGTTGGAATTGAATAAAATTGCACATAAGAAAATAGTCGAAGTGGTTGTTATGTCTCGTAATAGTGCCGAAACAGGCTTTAGGGTTTTAAACTCGATAGAACAACACCAACTGGATATTACCAGAGTGGCTTTTACAGGAGGAGAACCTTTGTCTCCTTATATTGAGGCGTATGACATTGATTTGTTTTTATCTAAAGACAGTGCCGAAGTGCAACGCGTAATTGACTCTAAAAAATGTGCTGCGGCTTATTTGTATGCTCCTCCCACTGATTTTAATCCTACCGACACTAGAGTAAAAATAGCTTTTGATGCCGATGCAGTTTTATTTTCTGAGGAATCGGAATATCGATACAAAACCGAAGGTTTGGATTCTTTTCAAGACTATGAAAAAGAACATGAAAATGATGCCTTGAGCGAAGGACCCTTTGCTGAATTGTTAATCAAACTTTCAAAAATACAGGAACACTTTCCAATGGAAATAGAACACTCACCCTTACGGTTGGCTATTGTTACAGCACGCAGTGCTCCATCGCACAAGAGAGTGATTAAAACACTTAGAAAATGGGGTGTTTATGTAGATGAAGTGTACTTTTTAGGAGGATTGGCTAAAGACAATATATTGGAAGCTTTTGGAGCCCATATTTTCTTTGATGACCAAGACACTCATTTGCAATCTACGTCTTTAGTAGTACCTTCTGGTAAAGTGCCTTATGAAACGAATTCACCTTTAAATAAATTGCAGAAAAAAACAAATTATATACTAAACCCTTTAACGAAATGTAATCTTTGAAAAAGACTACTATAAAATTATATCATTTAAACAATTATTATGAGTAATAAAACACAAAACATAAAATCATTTCAAATCGTTTATCCTCAAGTATATTCATATACTCTTCCTGAGCTACCACCTAATGAAGGTTCTCAAAAAATTGGTTATTCAGGACAGGAAAATGTTCACGATAGGATTCATCCACAAGTAAATACACCAGCTTTTAAATTAAAATACAATTTACTGTGGAGTGCTCCAGCTTATTTTGAGGATGGAAAAGATTTTCTAGATAAATCATTTCATAAATTTCTTGTGAAGAAAGGCATAGAAAATAGAATTGATCTAGGCACTGAATGGTTTTATTTTAATGGAGAACCTGAAAAGTCAAGAGTTTTGTTTGATTTATTTCGAAAAGAAGGATTTGCTGCTCTTCAAAACAATAATGGAAAGTTGGAATATTCATTGCGTGCTGAGCAAGAAGACGCTGTAAAAAATGCGCTCGAATATTTTAAAAAAAATGAAAAAGGAGAATTTCTGTGGAATGCCAAACCACGCTTTGGTAAAACATTAGCAAGTTATGATTTAGCAAATCGATTAAAAGCAAATAAAGTGCTAATTGTAACCAACCGACCTGCTATTGCCAATTCGTGGTTTGATGATTATAAAATGTTCATTGATGAATATGCATTTATTTCTGAAACTTCATCTTTAAAGAATAAGGGCGTAATTACAAGAGAAGAACATATCAGGTCAAAAAGCATTAAGCCTCTAATTACATTTCTTTCTTTACAAGATATAAAGGGTTCAAAATACTTTGGTGGTCCATATGATAAATTACGTTGGATTGCTGACTTAGAATGGGATTTATTAATTATTGACGAGGCTCATGAAGGAATTGATACAGGAAGAACGGATGCAGCCTTTGATGTAATTAAACGTAAACATACGCTCCATCTTTCTGGAACACCCTTTAAAGCTCTGGCCAACGAAAAATTCGAAAAAGAAGCCATTTACAATTGGACGTATTTGGATGAGCAAAATATCAAGCAGATAGAAATTAAAGAAGGTGAATCAGGCGAGCATACAGATATGCCTGACCTTAGACTATTTACGTATCGTATTTCTCAAATGATAACCAATCAAGTCAATGAAGGAATTGATATTGAAAACGAAAACTTTGATTATGCTTTTGATTTGAATGAGTTTTTTAGAGCAAAAGATAAAAAGTTTATAAGAGAAAATGAAGTTAAGGAATTTTTAAAAAATCTTACAACAAATAAAAAATATCCTTTTTCAACCCCAGAACTGAGAGAAGAACTAAAACATACTTTTTGGTATGTAGGTAATCGAGTAGAATCAGTAAAAGCTTTAGAAAAACTGCTAAAAGAAGACGCTGTATTCGGAGATTACAAAGTAATTGTAGCAGCTGGTAATGGTCAAACTTTTGAAGAAGAGGCAAATGATATTAAAGAAAACGAAAGCTCTTTAGATAAAGTAAAAAAAGCAATTCGTGAAAACGATAAAACAATTACGCTTTCCTGTGGACAATTGACAACTGGAGTTACTATTAAAGAATGGACTGCAGTGTTAATGTTGACAGATATAAAATCTCCTTCATTATATATGCAAGCAGCTTTTCGTGCTCAAAATCCTTATAAAGAATTGAGAAATGGGGAGTTGTATGTGAAAAAATCAGCCTATTTGTTTGATTTTGCACCCTCTCGAGTTCTTGAAATTTATGACCAATTTGCCAATGGCTTAAATCCAAAAGCTGTAAGCGGGGAAGTAACTGAAAAAGAGAGAAAGCAAAACATTCAAGAGCTTCTTAACTTTTTTCCTGTAATATCAGAGGATGTAAATGGTGAAATGATTGAGTTGGATGCTGAAAAAGTACTTACATTTCCAAATGCATTAGCAGCTACCGAAATTGTGAATGCTCGTTTTATGACCAATCTTTTATTTAATGACAGCTTAAAAGGGGTTTTCAATTTCCCTAAAGAAGTAGAGGAAATATTAAATAAAATGCCAGAAGAAAAGAATAAGCGTGCTATAACAACAAAAGAAACGCTCGACTTAGATGATGCTCGAAAAGTAGTTGACAATAAAATTACTAAGATAAATGAAAACACAGAAATTATTCTAGGCGAAAAAATATTCAAAGCTAATACTGAACGAGTTGTCGATAATTTACTAAAACAGTATGATGAACAAATTTCACCGGAAGAATTAGTTTTAAGCTTTTCAAAAGTTTCAGATCCTTTGATTGCAAAATACAAAGCAGTTTACAAATCTACACAAACAGAGACCAATGAAATAAATAAACAGCTACAAGAAAAAGTGAAACTGATTGCTGAGGAATATAACAATTCAGAAATAAAAGACAGTATTGCTTTAAAACAAAAATTAATTGATGCAATTGAAGTTGATTTTGTTAAAAATAAAGTAGAGGAAAAGGAAGAGGAAGTTGTAGAAAAAGTTCAAAAAACCAAAGAAGATGAAATTAGAGATAGGTTGCGTTCCTTTACACGTACCATTCCTATGTTTATCATGGCAAATGCTTCTAAAGATGAAATTACAATTGATAATTTTGACTTAGAAATAGACGATAAGGATTTCGAAGAACTTACCAGTATTACCAAAGAAGAATTTCATAAAATTCGGGATGGTTTTGAATATGAAGAAAATGGTGTTAGAAAAACATTTCAAGGAGTATTTAATAAATATAGATTTAACGCTTCAATAGCTGAATTTAAGTTGAAGAAAGAGCAATTAGCTAATTATTTTGAAGCTAAGGAAGATATATTTGAATTGATACCCAATCAAAAAACCAATCAAATATTTACCCCTAAAAAGTTAGTACAAATGATGATTGATAAACTGGAAGAGAACGACCCTAGTTTATTTACCAGAACTGACAGCACATTCATAGATCTATACATGAAATCGGGTATGTATATTACAGAGATTGTTAAAAAACTATTTAACAACACCAAAAAACAATATACAAGTGATGAAGATTGTTTGAAACATATCCTAGAAAACCAAGTTTATGGACTGGCACCAACTCCTATTTTACAGGGCATTACACAGACCTATATTTTCGGTTTTGATATTGCGCAAAACATTTCTACAAAAAATTTTGTGCAGCATGACATTGTACCACATGCTCAGCAAAGAAACTCAATAGAAAAATTACAAGAACTATTTAAACTAAAAGAAGATATGAAATTTGATGCAGTAGTTGGAAATCCACCTTATCAATTAGGTGATGGTAGTGGGATAAGTACAGATGCCGCAGTTCCTATTTACAACAAATTTATTGAACAAGCTAAAATAATGAAGCCTAAATATTTATCGTTGATTATTCCTTCTAAATGGATGGTTGGAGGTAGAGGTCTTAAGAAATTTAGAGAGGAAATGATGGAAGATAAAAGGCTCAAAATGATGTATGATTACGAAAATGCTTCTGACTGTTTCCCTGGTGTCCACATAGACGGTGGCGTTTGTTATTTTATTTGGGATAAAGATTATGATGGTAAAATAGACTATACTTTTAAATCTAATAATGGTTATATAAACACCTCAAAAACCTATTTGAAAAATAAATACTTTGAATATGTGATTAGAGATAATCGAATTTTGTCAATTTTGGATAAGGTGGCTAAAGGTAAGGGATTTTCTGAAATTGTCTCTGAAACAAAACCTTTCGGTATAAGAAAATATTTGTTTAACAACCCTGAGAGATACCCAGAGTCTAATTTACAATCGGCCCCATTTGAGAATTGTGTAAAAATATATGGTGTAAAAGGTGTAAAAGGAGGAGCAAAAAGAATTATTGGATTCATAAATAGAGTTACGATTTTAAAGAATCAACCATCAATAGATAAATATAAATTATTTTTTACAACAAGTTATTCTACCAACGCAATAAATCCTCCTGAAACCATTTTAGGATTACCCAACGAAGTTTGTACAGAAACCTTTTTAATGATTGGGCATTTTGAGACAGAAAATGAACAACTTAAATGCTACAATTATATAAACACAGATTTTTTTAAAACTTTATTGTATTTTGGTAAAGGAACTATGCAAGTAACGAAAAGTGTTTTCGGTTTGATTCCGTTGCAAGACTTTAAAGAAGATTGGACAGATGAAAAATTATATAAAAAATATGGTTTAACACAAGATGAAATTAGCTTTATAGAAAGTATGATAAAACCTATGGTTTAAAATAGGTATATTATGATTCAAGCTACATTTACCCAAACCATAGATATACGAGAAGATTATCTCTTAAAAAATGACAATCTGCTAGAAATCCTTTTACAAGATCAAACCACAAACAAAAATATTTTGTGGGCTACCGATTCTTATGAATCTAAAGGTGAGCTATTTGCTCCTATTGCTCCTATTACCGCAGATTTGGTAACGGGTAAAAATGGTAGTTTAATTCAGCCACGTGCGGTAAAAAGTAAAGAAGAACAACTTGTAAGAACACGAGATAAGGCAGAGGTTTTCACCCCACTTTCAATTGTTAAACAAATGAATGAGGCTTGTAATAAAAGACGGATAACCAAAAATAACTGGCAAGAATATGTGGGTTTGCTTAAGTTAGAAATAACCTGTGGCGAAGCACCTTTTATTGTTTCTCGTTATGACCCTGTTTCTGATAGTCAGGAATTAGTACCGTTAAAAAAAAGAGTTGGTTTTTTAGACCGTAAATTGAGTATTGTTTCAAAATACTGCCTTACAGTTGAAGATTGGATAAAGTGGACAAAAATAGCTTTTCAAAGTTCCTACGGTTACGAATGGCAAGGGGATAGTTTACTAATTGCAAGAGAAAATTTGCTTTATACATTTATAGATTACTACCAAGCGCAGTTTAAAGAAACACCATGTTTAGAACTGCAAAAAGAGATTGCTGAGATAATTGTTTGGAATATTTTTCAAATGGATGGTCTTAAATATGTGATACCTATAAGCTGTACTTCAAAAAAAGTAATAGTTAAAGGTGAAGAAACTTTATTTGAAAAAAAAGAGGACTATATAGCAGAAAAGCCATGTACAGGTTGTGAAAAGAAGACAGCCAAAAAACATAATGGTGTTTATGTAAAAACTATGGACTGGGTAAAGGGTGAACCTATAAAGTTTATAGATATCGTATATAAACAATAATGATTTTTGGTTCGAAAAAATTTAATAAATGGCGACACTATTTAAAGAGGTTAATTATAACCTAACAACATTAATACAGCAAATAGATCTAGGTGTAATTGGGTTACCAGATATTCAACGACCATTTGTATGGAAAGACACTAAAGTTAGAGAACTTTTTGACAGTATGTATAAAGGTTATCCTGTGGGTTATTTTTTATTTTGGGCAAATGCAAATATAGAAGGAACAAAAGGGATTGGAACTGCTTCTAAACAAAAACATCCAACTCTATTAATTGTTGATGGTCAGCAACGATTAACTTCATTGTACGCTGTAGTTAAAGGCAAGGAAGTGATTAGAGAAAATTATGAAAAAGCAAATATTGTAATTGCATTTAATCCTTTAGAAGAAAAATTTGAAATACCTGATGCCTCAATTAAACGAAATCCAAGATATTTTCAAAATATTTCTGAATTGTGGCAAGATGATGCCGACTTATTTGAAATTACAGACCAATTTATAGATCGTTTAAAACTAAGTGTTGAGATATCAGCAGATGAAATAAAAAAAATTAGAAAAGCCTTTAACAATCTAACTAATCTTGAGGGATACCCTTTTTCAGCATTAGAACTTTCGGCAGAAATAGATGAAGAGCAAGTTGCAGATGTTTTTGTACGAATCAATTCTCAGGGTAAAAAATTGAACCAGGCAGATTTTATTTTAACATTAATGTCAGTATTTTGGGAGGATGGAAGAAGAGATTTAGAGGAATTTTGTCGATTGTGCAGAGTACCAAGTAAAGATAGTGCATCACCGTTTAATTATTTAATTGACCCCAATCCAGACCAAATGTTACGTGTTTCTGTTGGCTTAGCCTTCAGAAGAGCAAGGCTTCAATACGTTTATAGCATTTTGCGTGGAAAAGACTTGGATTCAGGAGATTTTAGTATTGAAAGGAGAGAAAAACAATTTCAAAATCTTCAGACTGCTCAATCAAAAGTATTAAATATTGTAAACTGGCATGAATTTATCAAATCTATTAAACAAGCTGGATTTGCAAGACATGATTATATAAGTTCTGATAATAATTTACTTTATGCCTACATCTTCTTTTTAATTGGAAGAGAAGATATAAAAATGGATTTATATGAATTAAAAAAACTAATTGCAAAGTGGTTTTTCATGTGTTCGATTACGGGAAGATATACTGGCTCACCCGAAACTGCAATGGAAAGTGATTTAGCTAGACTGCGTGGAATCGATTCGCCAGATCAGTTTAAAAGAGTATTAAATGATATTATTGATGGTCAGTTGACGAATGATTTTTGGTGTATTACATTACCAATGGATTTAGCTACATCTTCTTCTACATCGCCATCGCTTTATGCCTATTACGCTGCTCAATATATTATTGGAGCAAACGGGCTATTCAGTAAGTTGAAAATTTCCGATTTGCTTCAAGAAGGACTTAGAAGCAAAAAATCGGCATTAGAAAGACATCATTTATTTCCAAAAGCCTGGCTTGAAAGAAATGGTGTGTCCGACCAAACTCAACGAAATCAAATTGCAAACTATGCTCTAGTGGAGTGGAATGACAACATTAATATTTCAGATACAGAACCATCTAAATATTTACCAAATTATTTAAGTCGCTTAGCAGATGAAGATAAGAATAAAATGTACTATTGGCATGCCTTATCTGAAGACTGGGAGCAAATGGATTATTTTGATTTTTTAATTGATAGAAGAAAAAGAATTGCGCAAGTAGTAAAGGATGCCTATGAAACAATTAGTAAGTAAATTTTTAAAATTATGAAGAAAATAGTATACGTAGATATGGATAATGTACTCGTTGATTTCAAAACGGGGATTGCAAAATTAACACCTACCGAATTAATCGAATATGAAGGGAAATATGATGAAGTACCTCATATATTCTCAAAAATGGAGCCTATGGAAAATGCGATAGAATCCTATATCAAACTTTGTTCAAAATATGACACTTACATACTTTCAACATCACCATGGGAGAATCCAACAGCTTTAAATGACAAATTAGATTGGGTAAAAAAGCACCTGGGTCATCACGCTCACAAAAGATTGATTTTATCTCACAACAAACACCTGAATCACGGAGATTACCTTATCGACGATAGAATAAAAAATGGTGCAGATAAATTCGTCGGTGAATTAATTCTTTATGGTAGTGAAAAATTCCCCGATTGGAATTTTGTTATGAAGTATTTACTAAGAACTGACGAGAATAATTATAGTAAATGATTGAATTATTAAAAGTCCCTCAAAAATTTCCTGGTGACACAATAAATGAGGTTACATCGGGAAAGATACATATCGTTTGCATGGGACAAAATGGCTCGACCATTTAGATGTGAATACTATTTGTTTTCAAGGTTAAATAAATTAAGGAATTAATTAATAATTGAATGGAGAATCCTAAAAAATTAAATGAAATAGCGAAACAGGTGTGGCAACATCGAAAACTAGAAGTTGAAGAGTATGCTATCAATAGAGCTGTTGCTTTGTATAATGTAGAATTTGATGGTAAAACAGATAAGTTTTGGTTAGTGAATAGTGAAATTACACCAGATAGAAATGTACAGTATGGATTGGGAGGTATTGCTAATATTAATGGCGGTAGAGTTACTGCAATTAAAAATGATGGTTCCTCAATCTTCAAAAATTCTAAAATGGGTGGATTTCTCACACAAAGTAAAAAATTGGGTAATCACTTATATTGTAATCTTAAAAATGAAATTATCAATATAAGTATACTGAATAATGTGAAATACATTCCACATCATCATGAAGTAGAGGCATTAGATATGCAATTTTATTTAGATTCTGGAAAACCACAAATAATAAATTCGTTAAAAGAATTATTAGGTAAAATCAAGAAAAATGAAGAAGACCGTCAAATTATACTTCAAGAAAAAGAAGAGCTAATAAATAAAGGCAATAACGTTGATGATGAAGCAATTCAGGAATTATTAAAAAAATATGAATTAATTGATAAAGAATATCAGCAAAATCTATCGAAAGCAAAAAAGTTCATACGTCAAAATGCAGAATTACGTTCTCAACCAATTCTAGACCCTTGGCAAGAAGAAATAAAAAGGTCTAACTTGTATGATAAAACAATAGCAATTGATGGTGGTCCTGGTACAGGTAAAACAACTTCACTTGTACAAAGAATTCGCTTTTTAACTGATATTGTTGCGATTAATGAATATTTACCAAATTTATCAGAAGAGAAAAAACAGATGATTATGAATAACTCTAGTTGGATTTTCTTTTCTCCAAGTGAGTTGCTCAAGTTGTTTTTAAAAAATAATATGACAAGTGAGGGGTTAAATGCTACTGATTCAAATGTTTTTGTATGGGATACATACAAAACCATATTGATGAAAGATTACAAACTCTTTAATACCGAAACTCAAAATCCATTTTTGAATTTTAAGAAGTTTGAATCTGAAAATATACTACCTATAGACTCAAAAAAATTAAAAAACATCATCAAAAGTTTTGACGAATTCTACTTGAGTTTTCAAAAAGAAAAAATTGAAAAATTAATTGACTTAAAGATTTCTGAATTTTACTGGAAAGACAAAGGTGAATCAATTCAAAGATATTTACAAAAACAAGAAAAAATTAATGGATTTGATTCACTAATTAAAATTTACTTCAATTTAAAACAAACTTACAGTGAATCAGTTAAAGAAATAGTTGCAAGTTTTACAAGCGAGTTAAATAAACAAACTGCAAAAGCTGAATTAGAATTAAAGAATAAAAATTCTGATGTATATGATAAGTTCATCGAATTGATTCAAGATTGGATAAATAACTCAAAATCTATAGATGAAGATGGAGAAGATGATTTTGAAATAGAATCTGAAGAGGAAAGTATTGTGAATATTGAATTAAAAGCTTTCAATACTTTGAAATCTTATATTCGAAAAAAAGGGCTTCTTATTTTTGACAAGGGAACCAAATTAACTTCAAGAGAGAAAGAGATTGATACAGTTTTCGGTTTGAAACTTGATTTTGAAAATCTAAATATTAATAACATTGGGCAGTCTGCCTATTTTATTAAATATTTTGAGAGGTCAACCAAAGGCATCGTTTCAAATTTAATTAGTGAAATACCAAGTTTGTACAAAGCTTTTAGGAGAGATGAACTCAAAAAACAAATAAATAAATGGGATTATAAAATCCTTAAATATATTGTTGAGGAGGATTCTGAAAAGAATAAAAGGTTACACTCCAACGAAAAAGCCTTTCTTGTCTTGTTTATTAACAACTTTATTAAATCTATACATAAGAACTACAAAAGAGAATACAACTCTATTAAACACCCTTATCTAGATGGATTTATAAATAATTCCAAAAATGTAATTGGAGTTGATGAAGCTACTGATTTTCATATAATTGACTTATTGGCTATTCAAAGTTTAGCTAATCCTGAAATTTCATCAGTAACCTATTCTGGTGATTTAATGCAACGATTAACAGATGGTGGTATTAGAGACTGGAATGAATTAAATGTTTTTATAAAAGATTTCGAAGTTAAAAACTTACAAATATCCTATCGTCAAAGTCCAACGCTATTAGAAATTGCAGAATCTATCTATCAAAAGGCTACAGGTAAGAAATCGGAATACATCAGCTTTATGGATAAAGACGACAGTGAGCCAAAGCCTTTATTGTATATAAATGAAGAAGAAGATGAAATTCTGGATTGGATTAGTAAAAGAATTATAGAAATTTATAATTCTTATGGTGGATTTATCCCCTCCATTGCTATTTTTCTATCTAATGAATCAGAGTTAGACAGTTTTTCAAAAAGGTTAGGAAATTTAGATTGTCTTTCAGATTTAGATATTAAAGTTCTTGCTTGTAATAATGGTCAAATCCTCGGTGATAAGAATACAGTTCGGGTTTTTTCAATTGATTTTATCAAAGGACTCGAATTTGAGGCAGTGTTTTTCCATAAAATTGAAGATGTATTTGAAATTGGAAATAAAGAACTTGTATTGAAAAATTTATATGTTGGACTTTCAAGGGCTTCATTTTACTTGGGAGTTACATCTTTAGTAGATGTTCCAGAATTAGATTTTTTAGGTGAGTATTTTGAAATAAATAATGTTAAATGGAATTTATAGATATTAACACATAACTTTTCTCCGTCCGTCATTTTCAAAGGTTTCTAGGACTATTTTTTTGAGTGCATAATGTAGCTTTTTTTTCAATTAGTTCTGGTGCTTCGGTAATTGGAATGAAAAATATTTGTTCTTTTTCGTATTTATCAAAATTAAGTCGCAGTTTTACGGCACGTGTATACTTTTCAATAACTTGAATATTTATATCCATATAAAGTATTGTTCCTTCTTGTACGCAATAATTTTCTCCATTATCACCAGGTATTGGTAATTGAATTTTAACCTGAGCATGAATTAGGTTTTCGAGTACAAAGTCTAAGTATTTTTGTCTTAGTTCCATGTAGTAATTTTAAAGTTTACTCAACACCTCATACAATTGCTGCATGCCATTCGTTGCTTTTTCAGAAAGATAGTATATAGAACGCTCGTCGTCAATATCCATTTCGTGGGCTAGAGGGTCAATTACTACCATTTGGCTGGCGAAAGGCACATAGTGTGGCAAGGCATTGGCAGGACTTACCATTAGAGAGGTTCCTACTACTACAAACACGGAACAGGTAACAGCTTCTTTTATGGCTGCGTCATGAATAGATTGGTCTAATCCCTCACCAAAAAAGACAATGTGCGGTCGTAGTTGAGATTGGTGTTGACAAAGGTCACCTAATAGTACATCTCCTTCCCTATCATAGAGTAATTTTGGATTGACTGTAGAACGCGATTTCATTAGTTCACCATGTAAGTGAATGACTTTTGTAGAGCCTGCTCTCTCGTGCAGGTTGTCTACGTTTTGTGTTACTACTACTACTTCATAGTGCTCTTCTAATTTGGCTATGAGTTCGTGTGCTAGATTGGGTTTGGCTACTTGACATTGTTTTCGTCGTTGGTTATAGAAGTCTAGCACTAGTGCTGGATTGTTGTTCCAGGCTTCTGGAGTGCAAACGTCTTCTATTTTGTAATTATCCCAAAGACCGTCTTGAGAGTCTCTGAAGGTTTGTAAACCACTTTCAGCTGATATTCCAGCTCCTGTTAGGAAGAGTATTTTGGGTTTTTTCATTGATAGTATTGTTTATTAAAAGTTATCCGTATCAATTTGATGCAAAGCTAAATCTGGAAGACCAAATTGGCGTGTAGAATTTGTTTTTCGATTGTTTATTTTTTCAAACTTGACACCATAACTAATAATGCATTATTATTTAAAATAAATGTTTTTAAACAACTGTATATCAGTTATTTTAGTTTTACTATTTTTTCTAGTTGATTCACTTTTTCAAGAGGCAATTTATTGGTGTAAATCCCTGTTGACTGACCTTTTCTAACCCCTCTAAGGAAGAGGTAAACTACACCTCCAAAGTGTTTGTCGTAGTCAAAACCATCCCCTAATTTGCTTTCTAGAAATCGTTTCATGGCTACTGTGTAAATACAATATTGCAAATGGTAGTTACTTTCGTTCATAGCATCAGTCAATTTATCTTTGTGATAATGTTCAATGGCGTCTCCTAAGAAATTGGACTTCCAGTCTAGAATATAATACTTGCCGTTATGCTTGAAGAATAAATCGACAAGACCATTCATCATGCCTTTTACTTCACCAAAACCGGTATAAATAAATTCAGGATCTGAAGGCAAAAATAAATCTTGAAGTGATTTGATGTCAAAAGCCTCGTCAATTGGAAAGTTAAATTCTAATTCATTTACCTTAACATCATTGTGAATACTTTTTAATTCAAAACTATTGTCTTCTCCTACTTTAATTTCTGCATTCAGAATATTATCTAAAAATGATTCCATCCAAGGTGTATATGTTTCTTTTTTGGATGCTGTAAATTTTTGCAATGAAATATCAATGGACTTTTTCCAATCAGTTTTGTCTGTAAAATCCAAATATTCAAATATATTGTGCAGCATATTCCCTACATGAATTCCTTTTTCTAATTCTTTAAAAACAAAGCGGTCATATCCTTCTTCATAAACCTGACTATTTTCTGTAGTATGACTTCTATGTGGAGCTGCTAAAAAAGAGTAGCTCATTTTTTTCCAATTAAAATCATTAGGTTTTTCTGCAGGAAAATCTAGAGGCCTTGATTGATTAATAATACCATTAGCCTTATAAGTTCCTTCTTGTATTTTATTAGCATCACCGTTTACTAACTCAATATTATTTGTTACAGCTGTTTGAACTGCTAATTTTTCAATAAAGCATTTAATGGAAGACGATGAATAATAACTATTAGTGAAAACAAAACAATTAAAACGCGCGCGAGTAATCGCAACATAAATTAATCTTCTGTTTTCTTGTTCTTCTTGCTGTGCAAATAATTCAGCATGCAAAGTCTCACTTATAGGATTTGAGGTGAACAAATATTCAATACTTTCATTATTCTCAAATTTGAAATTTGAAAAATTGCCACGTTCTTTTACTATAAAATCAAGGTTTGGAAGCAATACAATATTGTATTCTAATCCTTTACTTTTATGAATTGTCGCTATTTTTACAGCATCTTCATCTCTTTCTATGCGTTGCGCAAAAGCATCATCTTGTTTTTCAGAAGTTTGGATGGCGTTATTTAAAAATACTTTTAGCCTAGAAGGTGTAAAATTTCTTGAAATACTTATATTTTGTAACAGTTCCGTTAACTGGAATACATTTGATAATACGCGATGCCCTATTTCGTCATTACTAGTCCATTTGGATTCTACACCAAAGTCAGTAAAAAATTGACGCAACATGGCATAAATCCCACTTTTATTCCACAAATGATGATACTTACGAAATAAAGAAAGTACCTTATCATGGTCTATAGTAATCAAATCTGCACTTTTATAACCTAGTAATTGGGTCAATAGAGCTTTATCAATATTACTTTTATTTGGTAGTAAAATACCATTTAATACTAGGTTAAGATCACTCGCTTCATTACATTTAAAAATACTGCTATCATCGACCACAGCAGCAGGAACTCCTTTTTTTTCTAAAAGTTTTTTAATAGTTCTACCATCCGCATTTGACCGAACCAAAATACCAAAATCAGAAGGAACAATAGGCCTATCGTCGATGGAATGACTACCGTTTAATAATTTAACCACAAGATTGGTTAGGTCTGCTTGTATTGAGTCTTTGTTTGAATAATCAGTTCTAATTTCTAACGGAGCATATGTAGATTCTTCTTTTGAAGATATTCCATTTTTGTTTGTATTATTTGGCGAAGCATCTACTTTTTGATATTCAATTTCATCCTTATCATAACAAAAGGTATTGAAGTTGGGTGACGCTTTAAAAAAGTCGTTCATTGCAGCAACATATTTATCTGTAGAACGAAAATTCGTTGTCATAGTCCATTTATAGTCAGCCTTTTCTTTTGCTCTAAAATAGGTGTTCAAATCTGCTTTTCTAAACGCATAGATCGATTGTTTTGGGTCGCCAATATAAAACAAAACTGAATCTGAGTTTTCCTGAAATACTGATTCAAATATTTCATATTGTAGCTTGTCAGTATCCTGAAACTCATCTATGAAAATAGCTTTATACTTGTTTCTCAACACCGATTTTAATTTTTCTTCATCTTTTACAGCATGTAAATTTTCTATTAAGTCATCAAATGTAAGTAAGTTACTATCCTTTAAATATTCTTTTACTTTAAGAGCTATTTCTTGGGAAGCATTTAATACAATATGATTAATATACTCTTTTTGCAAATCTCTTTTAGAGGCAATATGTTCTCTGCAATAGATAATTTCCTCTGGAAATAAAACATCAAAGCTATAAGCTGGTCCATTAGATAAGTAATTTGCTAAGGCTAAATAATCTTCTAATTTGGCTAATGCTTGATTTTCTCGGTAATTGGTATTTTGTTTTTTAAATTCAATAATTTTGTCTTTCATGATTTCAATTCGTAAATTGAAATAGTCTGTCAAAATTTGATTTTCCTGTACGTCTATTTTTTCTTTCTCTTTTTCGAATTCTTCATGATTTTTAATCTCAGAATGTCTTGCAACAAAATTATTATTTGATAGCACCAACATTACTCCTTTTAGTATCATTTCTCTAAAATCGTCAGGAAATAAATCTTGCATTCCAGCTTCTAGAATTGTAATTTCAGTTCTCCAATAGTCATTAAGGAAACGAGTAATAATTTCATCCGTATTTTTAATTAATTCACTACCAAAAATTTGATTGGTTTCAAAAGCAAACTCAGTAAGAGTAGATTGGCAAAAACTATGAATGGTTTGTATGGATGCCAAATCTATGTTTAATAATGCTTTATTAAGAGCTGATTTTACGCTATCAACGGACTTCAATTTAATGGAATCATGAACAATGCTCCATATTATTTTATCACTTGTATTGTCTTTACAAGTAACATCTATTTCAGTCAAAGCGATACGAATAAACCTTGCTGTCCTTTCCTTTAACTCTGCGGCAGCGGCATCAGTGAAAGTTACTAACAAAATTTCCTGAATTATAGTATTTTTTTCTAGTAAGAGGCGTAAAACTAATATGGCAATAGAATATGTTTTTCCTGTACCTGCACTTGCTTCAATGATATTACTACCCTGTAGTTTAATTGTTTGACTATTAAATGATTCCATACTAATTTATAGTTTATACGTTAAAGAGGGTGTTCATTTCTGAAATGATGTCATCGTAGATTCTTAAAAATAATGAAGCATTATCCTGATTATCAAAGAATTGATTGTCTATTTCTTTCTTTTGATACTCTGAAAGATAACATTCCCCAAAAGAAGGATTTCTTAGTTCTTTTAGTTTTTTATTGAATTGATTGACAGTACATTCATTAGCATTTTCTTTTCCAATTAAGTCTAAAAAAAACAAATGTGACTTTTTATCTAATCTGCAAAAATCCAATGAAAATGGAAGTATATTCTTTTGACCCATTTCAAAATATCCACACCATTTTTCCAAAACACTGTTCGCTTTTTCCATTGAAATACCTTCAACAACTGCAACAGTACTGGATTCTATATGTAAATACAATAAGTTTATTGCTTCATTGCCCGAAGCAACTAGAAACAAATATTGAAGAATTGCTTGTAAACGGTATTTATATTTGTCTTTTGAGACAGTACCATAAACTAATCTATTGCCATAAGTAGAGGGAATTTGTCCATGAAGATTATATTTGCCAAGAGTAAGCTCAATTAATTTACTTGGTGTATGGGGACCAATTTTACTTTCTTCAAATAGTTGTTTTAAATGTTCTATTTCCCCATATGATTTTTGTAAAACTAATTCACCTGTTTGCATTAAAGGAAGATTTCCTTTTTTAACTTTTTCAGAACGATAGGATTCTAAACTTCTTTTATCGAAATCTTTTAAATTAAATATTTCGTCTTTAATTATCCAGTTTTCTATAGAGTTTATTGTAAATAATTCTGTTTCAGACAAAGTAGCATCTTCTTCATTGTAGTAAATTCCCAGAGTTTTATTGTAATACCATTTCACAGGGTCTGTAAAAAACCTATATAAATCATTGATATCAATTTTATTTGAAAATGGTTCGAAATTGATGTCAAGATTATCTTTGTTAATTTCAACTGGATTATCCTTTGAGAAATATCGTATTAAATTTGGTTTATTATTGTACAACGTACTAAAACCATGCAAAGGATGCTTAGTAACTAGATCAGCTGTTTGAGAATTTTCATTAAGTAAAGGTTTAACTGCTGCTATTAATTCCTCAACCACTGTCGATGGTGGAATACTTGAATTATCTTTCACACTCTGCCCTATATAACTTATATATACTTTTTCTTCTGCTGCTAATAAACTATTTAAAAACAATTGTTTATCTAAGTCGGCTTGTGAACGAACCTCTGAAGCTAAGTCAAAACTCAAATTGGTTTGTTTTCTTGGAAAATCAGCGTTGTTCATACCTAAAAAAGCAATAATTTTTGCAGGAGCGGTCATCATAGCTTGTAAAGAGGTAAATCGAACTCCTGATGTTCCCGTTTTAGAACCATTCTCCATTTCATTTAAAATGGATTTAAGAAAATGTTGCACTACTGAAAAAGGAATATCTTCGTCATCTAGATAGGAACTCAAAGCACCTATTTTTCCTAAATTCATAAAAAAGATGGTTAAATCAAACTCAGCAGTATTTAAGAAATCCTCAGTGGTTTGGGTAATGAACTCTACCCACTCTTTCATAGGTTTTGAAATACTCCTGTCCTCAATAAATTTGATTACCTGCTCTACAAAATAATATAAGCGTATTATTTCATTTGCGTCAGCACCTTCAAATTGATTTACGGTGTAAAAATCGGCATCGTCATCTTGTATATATGTTGCCTCGGTCTTAACACAAATGCCATACATTAATCGTTTTAATCCATACCGCCAAGAGACTAGATTGGTCTCTAGATTTGGATTACCATCAATACCATGCTTTATATTGGCTAAACCAACCGCTTTTCTGACAATACTTAAATCTTCTGAAAACTCAAATTTTGTGCGTAAGTAACTATATTCTAATAATTTTAAAACTTCTTCGGAAGTAAAATTATCTATTTCCAAATCAAACAGTGCTAAAAGTGCAGCATAAGGTGATTCTTCTAAATTAGTTTTAGACTCATAAAGCGTATACTTTATTTCATATTTAGTAGAATTGAAAAAAGCATGAATGGCGGAAGAATAATCGTCAATATTAGGAATCATAACGCAAATATCTCTTGCACCTAATGAAGCATCTTCTTCGAATTGCTTTACCAAATAATTGTACAAGACCTCTACTTCCCTGTTAATGGAAAAACAATTATTGATTGTAATTGAATCATCAATAGATTGCTTTTCAATAACATTATTTTGTAGCATTTCGCTTTTTAATGAACTTAATAAATTGGACTTTGTATGTCTAAAATTATCTAATTCGATTGTTTCTCTTTTTGTATTAGCAAACAATTCGTTTTGACTTCTCATAAACATTCCAAAATTACTAACTAACCTATTTTGAGCGCTTTCATTTTCATCAAATGTATATTCAATTCTAAAAATGTTAACTTTTATATGATTAGAAAGTGCTTCTAGCAAAGAGATTAGTTCCTCAGTATATTCAACTTGTCCAAAGAAAGTGATGCTCGGTAGTTTTGCTTTTAAATCATCTATTTTCTGATCTTTATTGCTCAGAATTTCAAGAATACTTACAATTGATTTAGAACGCTCAGAAAAACCACTTTCTGTTGTGCCAACAATAGCTCTCCATAAAAAACATTGCCAAATTTCATCTGTATTACTAGGCGTAAAATCTGGATTGTTCCAATTGTAGATTAGGCTTGACTTTAAATTTTGATATTTATCAAACAATGAGGTTACTTTCTCCGCTAATGCGAATCTTTTTAACTCATTATCATGATAATATTTTGCTACTTCAGGGAAATTGGATTTGAATTGTTCTGAACCAAGCTCAGAAAATATAAGCAACTTAATTTGTATTGGCTGTAAAAGATTAGTTGTTGATTTAGTTATTCCTAATATTTTAGACAGTGAGACTATACAATCATTTGGATTTGTAAAAGAAATATTAGCCACAATTCCTTTGTCCTTAGCTACAGTTTCTTTCAACCAATCTTTTGTAGAACTGGCCGCAAATACAACGAACATTGGGTTGAATATATTTTCCTCTTTTTGATATAATTTCCCAAACTCTTCTGAAAGACTTTGAACCGAAGGTGAAGTGTAAATTTTTATAGACATAATTATTCTTTTATCAAAATTCGTTCGGTAATTCCTGAGGCCCTTTGTACTTTTCGTTGCGTGGCAGCTAATAAAACATCTTCAGTTCCTTGAATTGTTGCTTTTTCTTTTGCTCGAGTCACAGCAGTATAAATAAGTTCTCTTGTCAATAATTCTATTTTGGCTTTTTTAGGTAATACAACTAGAACCTGCTTAAATTCAGACCCTTGACTTTTATGAATCGTCATAGCAAAAACCGTTTCGCTCTCCGCAATAAATCCTGGAGAAATTGCTTTTAATTTACCTTGATTGTCACCGTCAACAAAATAGGCTTTTAAATTGTTGTCCTCAACTGATTTTCTGATAATGCCAATATCACCATTAAACAACCCAAAATCTGGATAATTCTTGGTAACAATGATGGGTTGATTATGATAAAAATCAGCAGAAGGATTAAAAATTGTATTTTTTAAATTAGATGCCTTAGCTAATGAGTCAAAATGATTTTTTAATACTTTTTCAATGCGTTCATTAGTATTATAAACCCCTTCCTTAGATTGTTTAATTGCACAAATCACTCTAACATCATTAATGGCTTGAAGTGCTTTATACGTATCTGTTTCATTGATGTAATTGGCATATTCCAATACAATGGAATTAAAAAGGGAAGGGTTAAATTCAGAATCAAAAAGTAAACTATCATCTTTAATTGATAACGTTTCTTTTACTTTTTCGACATTTCCTTGAATCATTGCTTTAGTAAAACCACCCATAGTTGATGTGGTATCATAACGGAATGTTTTTTTCAACTCTATTACATGTTCTTGTAGCAAATTCTGGATTGACTTTAAACGAAAAGAATGCAGAGGTATTTGGTGTTTAGGATTCAAAAAGGAATTAAAAAGTGCTTTACTCTCATCTGTAAAATTATTTAAAATCTGTTTTTGCGTTAAACAAATATCCCCAAATAAACTTCCTACATCTACAGAAGCCAGTTGATTTGCATCACCTAAAAGGATAAGTTTAGTTTTTTTGGGGTCTATAGCATTCAGTAATTTTGAAAATAAAGGAGTTCCAATCATTGAGGATTCGTCGACAATTACAACATCAAATGCTAAAGGATTTTCTTTATTCTTCTTGAAATCAGGGGAATCTTTTATAGAACCTAAAAGTCGATGAATTGTTGAAGGCTTTAGGGAGTCAACTAAACCTTTTATCCCCCAAATTTCTGTGTCTTTATTGTTTAGCAAAGACTCTTTCATTCTTACTGCTGCTTTACCCGTTGGAGCTGCTAGTGCTATATTTATTTGAGGATTTTCTTGCAACAAGATGGCTATTATTTTTGCAACAGTAGTTGTTTTTCCAGTTCCAGGTCCACCAGTAATAATTGTGAAATTGTTTACATAAGCTTGTAAAGCACCTATCAATTGCCAATCGGGTATTTCATCTTCTTGATAATTGGATGTATCTATATTTATAGCCAATTTAGAAATGAAATCTTTATTTGCATTTAAAAAATCAATTCGCTTTTGTTTAGCTGCAGGTTCTATTTTTATTAATTCCCTTAAATTATCAATAATGGCCGTTTCATATTCGAAGTATCTGTTTAAATAAAGTTTATTGTTACTAATAACAAATGGTTTCTTTTTATCAAGACCATTTAAACTAACAAATGTTGAAAGTTCCAAATTAGAGGATTTCACTAAAGTTTTATCTCCAACGAAACCGTTCCAAAACTCTTCCTCCGTTGGAATTGCTTCCAAATCTATACAAATATGTCCCTCGCCCATTTTCTTTGAGAGGGTAAATAAGAAGGGTTTTAATTCGAAATCATTAAAATATTGAGCAAAAGCATTATGAAGATTAAAGCTAGATTTGTTTATCATACTTTTATTAAATTAAAGGTATTAACTCATAACTTTCAGCGCTCACTATAACAATTCTGTTATCGCTTGTTTTTATAAGTTTTAGCATTTTAGTTAGTTTGGTTTCGATTTTTACTAATTCTCTATCGTCAGGATACTTTGTCAAATCATAACAAAACAATTCTTCGGTGGTTAACAAGTATAAATTATCTCGCACTATAAAAAAGTCCCTTAAAGAATGTTTTAGAATAATTCTATTATTCCACTCCTTCTCTTCTTCTAAGTATTTATCATACTCTTCTTTATTAATTCGATTTAACTCGTCTTTTTCCTCCTGAGATTTATTATTCCACTCTTCTCGGATAGCCCAAAAAAAAATCTGAATCATCAAATTTATTTTCATTAGTTGGGTTAAAAAAATCTTCAGAGAATTGCATATTCGATTTTTCTTGGGATTCTTCATTCCTCTTTCGTTTCATATAGAGAGGTTCTCTTTCAGGCTCATTAAGATTAAAATAATTCTTCTTCACCTCTTTATTATTTATTTCTGCACTAAAATCAGGACTGTAAAATGATTTTGTTTTATTTTTTGATTGCATTTCCAGGAATTCTTCTGCAGTATAAGAATCTTTTTCTTCATCTTTTAAAGGATGTTCTAAATCATTATCATCACAAAAAGATTCTGGTGTGATTTCAGTTGATTTTCTGTACTGTACTGACTCTTCTGACTCATCTAAATATTCTATCTTTATACTCGTTTCACCCAAAATGGTCAAATGTTGGGCGCAACCAAAACTACCTACTGTAGACGATTTAATTCCCAACCATTTTTCATTTCCATCCCCTTTGACAATATGCTCGTATGTACCATTATCCGGCAAATCAATGGTATTTAAATGTTTCGGCGCTCTGGGATTTGAAATATTATATTCAAATATATACTTAGGAAACACTATATTATCTAACAAAATCAACTTGTCTCCAACAATAACAATATCATCAATTGCCTTATTTTTCACAGCAACGATTGGCAAATTAATTTGTTTGAATTTAAAATCAACTTCGCTTAAATCTAGCAATGAACAAAGCTCCCCTAGTCCATTCTTTTTCTTTTTATAGGCCCCTCCAAGATAGACAACATCATCTTTTATGGCAATGCAACTAAATTTGAATTGATTGTTAAACCCGATATAATCTCCATTTTCTCTATACATTTTTAAAGCTTTTTCTTTAAAATTGATAGAAACAAATATTCCATGTTCTTGACAATAAACAGTTTTTGAAACGTAAGGAATATCAATTGGTCCTAGGTTTAATATTTGATCATTTTCTATTGTCGCAATAATGCTTTGTGCTTTTTGAGGGATTACAAATAGGTTTTTCATAAAAATTTTATTCAATTTCAATTGTACTATATCCAGCACCTGTTTTCAATAATTTTATTTTGGTCCCTATTCGATCTTTTAATTCACCGACATGCGAAATAATTCCAATAGATTTATTACTTTCATTTTGCATATTCTCTAGGATTGTAATGGCTTGGTCAAGAGATTCTGGGTCAAGAGAACCAAATCCTTCATCGATAAATAATGACTCAATATTTACGTTGCGAGCAGCTAAATCGGACAAACCGAATGCTAATGCCAAACTCAACTTAAATGTTTCTCCGCCAGACAAGGAAGTTACCGAACGCTTTGAATTTCCCATATAAGTATCAATAACTTGTAATGCATCTGAGTCATTAGCTACTTCCAATAAATATCGGTCTGAAAAGCCAGCTAATCTCTTATTACCATATTCAATAAGTTGACGTAAAGTCAAATCTTGAACAAAATTGGAGAATTTTTTTCCTTGACCGTCACCAATAAGCGCATTCATTTTACTCCATAAACTCAAATCTTTAAGCAATGCATCTAAAACCTGTTGACTTTTTTGGAGTCTTTGTTTATTATCTTCGTTTACTTTAATTTTTTGCTCTTGGTCCCAAATGTGTTTTTGCAATTCGGATATTGCCTCTGATAATTTTAGTAGTAAATCAATTACTTCTTCTAAAGTAATAGAAGCATCGTCTAATTTGTTTTCTTCTTTTAAAGTTGTATCTGTTGCAGTTATAGTTGTTTTTAATGCTACTTCGCGAGTCTTTATTTCTAGAGATTCAGTACGAATTTGAGCTGCAATAGTTTCGTCTAATAATTTAGATTTTAATTCTTCTAAGGATTCTATTCCTTTTTCTTCCAATTTAGGAAAAAGCAATTCCGATAAACTTTTCTGAGAATCTATTACAATTTTCAGATTTTCTTGATTTGCTTTTAATTGCAAATTCAACCCTTCTATCGAAGAATTATAAAGTACAAAGTTTGTTTTTAATGCATTTACCTCTGCATTGATATCATGTCCGTCATAAATTGAAATCCGGATATCTTTTGCTTTTAAATATTCTTCATTTACGATTAAATAGCTAGTATTGATGTCTTTTAAATCTTCTAATCCTTTTAATGCTTGAAACTTTTTTTCCAATATATCCAGTTCGCTTTGCTTTTCCTGATAAGTTTGAAGCTCAGCTTCCCAATCAATAGTTTGAGAATTCAAATCCCACTTTAATTGATTGCAAAGCTCTTTAACACTCGTTTCTAGGCTAATAAAATCATCAGATTGTTCTTTTAGTTTATCAGCATCTGTCACGCCTAACTCTTTCAAATTTGCAATACTTCCAATTAGTTTAAAGTGTTCTTGTTGATAAGTACTCAACTCGGAAGATAAAGAATCCCATTTTTCTTGTAAGGCGTTGATTAATGCTTCTTCAATATTTTCAGAATAAGGATGGTTTTCCGAGCCACATAAAGGGCAAGGTTTTCCCTCTTCAAGTTCACTTCGATGCTGGTCTAAACTCTTGCGACTTTTCCAATCTTCTAATTCTACGGCAGCTATTTTAACTTTTGCTTCTACTAACTCTATTTTAGATTTTAATTGTTTCTCTTCTTTAATTGCTTCAGCTAGTTTTCCTTCTTGGGAAGAAATGCTTTTGGTTAGCGATTCAATTGATTCTTTTTTTGCATCATATAACCTTCTACTACCAATCAACTGAGTTGCTGGTAAAATTAAATCTGCAAATTCTGTTTTTTTGGACAAAACCTCCTCTCTTGAACTTAATCCACCTTGCTCTATAATGGTAGAAATTGAATTTATTTCTTCTTCAATTTTTTCTGTTAGTTCATCATTTATATTTAACGAAATTCCAAAAGGAACAAGGAATTGTAATTTATCTTTTAATCTTTGGAGTTCCTGCTCTGTTTTTGAAAGTTTTACTTGCTCTTCCTTTTGCAAGGCAACAACTTGCTTTAAAAACGAATCCAATTCAACTTCAAAATCTATTTCGGTAATTGATTTACCAATTAATTTGGAAGCCAAAACAATATTGGTGTTCTTTTGAGTTCCCAAAGTCTTAAGATGTTCATCTAAAGTCAATATAGTTTCAGAAAGTTTTGATGCAGTATTTTTCTGTTGTTCTATTTGATTCATTTCTTCACGAAAACCAACTAAGTCATCATGTATGACCAACTGATTTTCTTGGGGTGCAAAGGCTTTTTTTTCTTCTAAAAATGCATCCCAATCTCTTTTATTTTTTACTTGTATTAGTTGATTTTTTTGAATGCTCTCTTTCAGTAGTTTTTTATCATTGAAGGATTTATGCTTAGTCATTTCTAACGCTAACAATGGCTTTTTTTCAACGATATCTACATTAATTAAATCAATGGTTTCCTGCTCTAACAAAACGGTTTCTCCCATTTTAGTTCTTTGAGTAGCAACTAAATTAGTTACTTCCCTGTGACGTTCAAAAACCAATATCCCAATTTTACGATAGACAGATGAACCTGTAATTTTTTCTAAAATTAAATTACGCTCATCTTTCTTTGCCAATAATAATTTAGAAAATTGCCCTTGAGCTAAAATCATAGACTGGACAAATTGATCAAAATTTAATCCAATTATTTCTTCATTTTTTCTAACAACATCTCTTATCCCAGAAACTATAATTGCATTCGTTTCAACATCGGTTAAATCTTGTTTTCTACTATCTAACGAACCCGTTCTTGTTCGTCTGATAGACCAATTAGAACGGTATTTTATTCCTTTGACTTCATATTCTATTTCAGCAAAACAGTCAGGAGCATTTTTAGTCAATATAACTCCTTCTTTTTCTATTATTGACTCTGTAATTGGTGAATCAATTCTCGGAATTCTATTGAACAATGCTAAGGTAATTACATCCAAAATAGATGATTTTCCAGTACCTGTTGCACCCGTAATCACAAAAAGCCCAGCTTCACCAAGAACTCCATTTTCAAAATCAATTTCGTGCTCTCCTTTGAGAGAATGTATATTTTTAAATTTTACTTTACAAATTTTCATAATAATGAGTTGAGCGAGTTGAATTATTCAATCGAAGTTGAATCACCTATTTTTTCCAAAATTTCTTTAAATGCAAAAATTAATTCTTCTGTATTTTCTAAAGAATCATCTTGCTCCAAACGTTTTTCGAACAATTGAATAGGGTTATAATCACCTATATCTTCCCCCGATTTAAGCAAAACGGAAGTGCCTACCAGTTTGTTTTTGAAAGCAATACGACCTTTCAAAATTTGAAATCCTTCTTGAGCTTCCGCTGTTAGAAGTTCCTCTAACATTCGAATGTGCGCTATATTTTCATCTTCCTCTTCAATTAAAAGCTCTATCAAATCGGTCAAAGGCGATTCAGTAGTGTAGGATTCGAGTCTTTGTTTAACTTCGTCCAAAGTACCTTCCAAGCGAATCAATTTTCTGAATTTAGGAATTTCAATAGAAGAAATGTCAAATTTATCTCCTTGAAGTTCTAAAATAACAACTTCCTTATGGTCATCTTTTTCACTAAAACTTAATTGAATGGGAGAACCACTATAGCGAATGTGAGACTGACCAACAATTTGGGGTTTATGAATGTGTCCTAACGCTACATAACTTGGAGAGTCTCCAAAAATGGTGACCTCCACTCCTGCTTGATTACCAATTTGAATTTCTCTTTCACTTTCGGAAATAGTTGCGCCTTGAGCAAATAAATGAGCCATTACTATAAAGGGAATTCCTTTGTGATTAGTCACGTAATATTCATTTACATTCGAAAAATAATTCGCTATGCCACTTCGAATTAATTCAATTTTATCTTCATATGATTCACCAGGAAGTGCATTCCTAATATCTTTATCTCTCAAAAAAGGAATGGCAGCAACGACTACTTTTTGATTCTCAATTTCGATTTCAACGAATAATTCAGAAATATTATCAGGAACACCGCCCACAACTTTAATTTCTAAAATTTCCAAAAGTTCCTTTGGTGCATTTATAACATGAGGAGAATCATGATTTCCTCCCGTTAGTATTACTTTGCACTTTAATGGTAAGAGTTGTTTTAGAAAGGAATAATACTGTTTCATTGCAGCTTGCGACGGATTGGCTTGGTCAAACAAATCACCAGACATTAACAGGACATTGATATTGTTGTCTTTGATAGTTTTGATTAACCATTCAAAAAAAAGGTCCATATCATCTGAAAAATCAACTTTCAATAATTGTTTTCCAATATGCCAATCAGCAGTATGTAAAATTTTAATTCCCATATTTTATTTTTATTTAACCTTCCAAAGTTTTAATTGTAAATAATAATCTAACATCATGCTTACGATAAAAAATGCTACCTCATTTATAAAAATAGTCAAAGCATTTTGTAATTGTGGAGAAATCATCATCTAGAAATTTTGCGCAAATCTAATAACACACATTGTCAAATAATGGCGATATTAAAATTTTAAAATCATTACTTTAGTATTTGTTTCATAAGTTGATTGTATTCCTTTTTCATATACTTTTTGACTTTTTCAGAACCAATCAATTTTATATCCCCTAATTCGGAAATAATCAACTTAAACAAATCAATATTTGGTATTAAGATATACTCTACCACAGTAAAACCATCTATTGTTGAACTAGTTATTTTTTGAGTATGATGTAGCGGTTTTGTTTTACAATAATCTAAATATTTATCAGAAATGGCTAATTCTATTTTATGAGGCGTTAAATCTTTGAATATTGGTTTGTTAATACCAATCATAAACTTGTAATTATCTACTTGTTTTTGAATGTCTTCTGTTATTATCGACTCATCGTAAAATTCTAATTTCTTAATATCATGAATTCGATCTATCCCAAAAACCCTAATTCCATTTCCATCAATTGGCAATGCCATTAAATACCAGCGACCAATGTGTTCTTTAATCCAAAGTGGGATAACTATCCTTTTCGTATTAGATTCTTGCGATTCATTAAATTTGTGGTAATCAAAAGAAAGAATTCTCTTTTCTTTAAAAGCCTCAAACAAATTAGGTAACTGATTAATTCCTGACATTACAGGGGAAGTATTTAAGATGTATTTCAGTGCTTCTGAATTTTCACTTGTTAAGTTTAGAAGTTTGACTACTTCATCAAAACGCTGCAATAGCTCAATATCCGAACTTTGAGCAGTATCAATAAAATAGCCTTTATTTTTTTTGTAAATCAATTCAAAACCTAGATTTTCCTTTAATTGCTTTAAATCTCTTTCTAAAGTTCTAGCAGAAACAAACTCCCCTTTTTCCTCAAGAAACTCCAACAGTTCTTTTTTGGTTTTGTAGGTTTGAGATAAAAAGTACTTTATTGTTGTTAATCGAACTATATTAGGATAATTTGACATCTTTCTTACATTGACATTATTTGACGAAGATAGTTAATACGTTTGTACAAAATGCAATATCATTGGCCATATGCCGAAACTCTATATTTCTATTTGAAAAACGCTTCACAGGACCTCTTTGGTTATTAATATTTCAAAATTATAGATGCGTTTTTAATAAAAATATAACCTAATTATCATTTTTATTTAAATATAATTTATCATAAATGTTAATTAAATACATAATTATTTAATTT